>CALINZ010000077.1 GCA_938045085.1 uncultured Collinsella sp.
AAAGGGCGCTGACCTTCTGGTCGCGCCCTTGAAATTGAACGTCAGATTGCCGCTTAGGGGCGTTTGCAGCGTCGAGCAGTTACGCGGTTCGTAGAACCGCGTAACCCCCTAGCTCATCATCGCATTCATCATCTCGGTGGTTGCGGAATCGTCGGCAGACCACTCGTTATCCTCGTTGGCGGAATATTTAAAGGTGACCTTGGTGTCCTTGGTCTTAGCGGCCTTGGTCACGTCGACCATGACCTGGCCGGCCATCTTGTACAGGTCATCCTCGGAAGGCATCGTATCGAGTGCGGCGACCTTCTCCTGATACTGGGTGGCGAAATCTTCGACGATCTTATTCATGGACTTGCAGGTGATGGTAACCTCGGCGGTCGCAGTGCCCTTGTCCTCATCGACCGTCACATCGCCGATCTTGTAATCAAAGCCCTCGAGATAGCTCTTGGCGTACTCCTTGGGATCGATGCCCAGTTGCTCAAACTCGTCGCCCGAAGCCTCTTCCAGACCGGAGAGGAAATCATCGCCGCCGTTCTTGATCTCGTCAAACTGGCTCGTAAGGTCGTTGGTGATGAGCTCCTCCACCGAAGGCCCTCCGCAGCCGGAAAGCAAAACCACGCACGCGACCAGGGCAGCCATCAGGGGCGCAAGCAGCAGCTTCTTTTTCATGACATTCCTCCAAACAAGCGGCGCCGCGTTCCCTGCGCAGCGCACGTCGTAACAGCAAGTCCATATTAGCGGCCCGGCCCAACCCCCTGCGTCGCAAAAGCGCAGGCGGCTCAATTTGACGAACGAATGGCCCGTAAAGCAAGCCCCTTGCAATAAAATGCACCTGTTTAGCCTATTAAAAAAGGGTGGCCGGACAACCCGACCACCCTTGCGCATCTTCTGGATGCCGCAGACTACTTGCGGACGACCTTAACGATGGCGTCACCGGCGGCGACGGCAGACTCGGCCTCGACGGCGAGCTCGACGTCAGCGAACTCGGCGGTGTTGGACACGGCCACGACGACGCAGTCCTTGTAACCGGCGGCAGCGATCTTGGCGCGGTCGATCTTGAGTATGGGCTGACCAGCTTTGACAACGTCGTCGGCCTTGACGAAGCCCTCGAAGCCATCACCGTTCATGTTGACGGTATCGACGCCAACGTGCACCAGAACCTCGATGCCGCTATCGGACTGCAGGCCCACGGCGTGACCCATGGTGACGGTCACCTTGCCGTCGCAGGGAGCGTAGACCAGGTCGTCCTCGGGCCACACAGCGCAGCCCTTGCCCAGAACCTCGCCACCAAAGACGGGATCGGGCACGTCGGCCATCTTGATGACCTTGCCCTTGACAGGCGAGCACAGCACGTCGGCGCCAGCAGAAGCAGAGATGGAGGCCGGAGCAGCAGCTGCCGCGGGCTCAGCCTTCTTCTTAAACATGTCAAACAGACCCATATGTTTTCTCCTCTTGATTAAGCGCAACGTTATGCGCATGCCTATGGTGATTATAGTGCCAAATGATCAAATTGCTAAGGTGAGGGCTCGAATCGCAAGCCCTTCCCGGTAGTGCTCGTGGGATGAGTATCTCCTTTGCATCGCGGGTCGATAAGCCGAGTATCGCCTGCAGGTTATGGAGCGCATGGAAGGGCTCTACCAGACCACGCTGGCCGAAACGCAGGAACTACTCAACCCCACGCAGCTTGACCACGCCGCCAAGCTCATCGCAAACGCCCGACAGGTCGACATCTACACGGGCTCGCACAACCTCTATCCAGCAGGAATGTTCCGCGACCGCCTGCTCTCCGCCGGCAAAAGCGCAACGTGCCACGACGGCGCTGAGGCCCAGGTGCGTACGGCGCTCGCCTCGGGTCCCGACCATGCGGCAATCGTCATCTCCTACAGCGGCCTTGCCCCCAACCTCAAGGACATCTTGCCGATTCTCAGCAGCCGGCATGTCCCGGTCATCGTCATCGGCACGCCTTATTGCGCTCGCATTCAGCCTGGCTTTGCCGCCTACCTCACGGTGAGTGACCACGAGAGTATGACGCATCGCATCACGCAGTTCGCCAGCCACATCGCCGTGCAATACGTGCTCGATTCGCTCTACAGCAGCTACTTCGCCAAAGACTACGCCCGCTGCTCCGAATTCCTGGAGCACTCGTTTCCCTACACCCGCCTCCCGGGGCTTAAGTAGCGACGAGCGTGGATTTTCGGACGCTTATCTAACGAGCGTGGATAATCCCCCACTTTGAGCCCGCACACAGACCAAAAACGGGAGATTATCCACGCTCGTGTTGAATGCTCCGTTTTCCTCTGCGCCCGAGGGACCACTCGACCACCTTGCACCAAAGCAATAACGACTTCTCGTCATTAGATTATTCAAATCGACTCTAATAACTATTTTCGCCATAAACTCGTTATTAGAATTGATATGATTAGCCTAATAACGAGTTTCCGGCACTAAAGATATGGAGGGCGCGATGCAAATCGAGGAGAACGGCCAGGGAACGCTCCGCAATAATCTATCGGGGAAATTGGCTTACTATTCGTTTTTGCCAACGCCCTTGCAATCATTGAGGCAGCTAAACCTCACTGAGGAAACCTATCGCACGCTTTCCACATGCTCACGAAAGCTTGGAGAGCTTGAAGGCATGCTCTACTTTGTTCCCAACGCCGACATGTATCTGACAATGTATGTGCGCAAAGAAGCACTCCTTTCTTCGCAAATTGAGGGAACCCAGTGCACGTTTGACGACCTACTTAGTCCATCGCAAACCCAACTCCATCATAAAGATGTCGCAGATGTCGTGAATTATGTCCGTGCTGTCGACCGCGGCGTAGAACTGCTCAAAAAGATGCCCTTGTGTACGAGGCTTCTCAGGCAGGTTCATGCGGTCCTGCTGGACGGAGTGCGCGGAACGGAGAAGAATCCAGGCGAGCTGCGCTCCTCACAAAACTGGATTGGCCCTTCAGGCTGCACCATTGCAACTGCATCGTTCGTCCCTCCAAACATTGAAGATTTGAGCAACACGCTCCAGGACCTCGAACGATTTATCAATGAGCCTCAAGTCGAAATGGATCCGATCGTGCGGGCGGCGCTCGTCCATTACCAATTTGAAACTGCCCATCCATTCCTAGACGGAAACGGTCGCCTGGGCAGGCTTCTCGTTACACTTATGCTCATCAATGATGGCGTTCTTCATTCTTGCTTGTTCTATCCATCGTTCCAGTTCAAGAAAAATCGAAGCGAGTACTACCGACAACTCACATCCGTAAGGGAACGAGGAACTTACGAGGAATGGATAGAGTTTTTCTGCGCCAGTCTTCTTGAGAGTGCGAAGGACTCGGTAGGGTCTTTAAAGAGTCTTGTTGATCTCCACAACCGTTCGACGGCAGCTATTACCGAAAATCTCGGAAGGACTGCCGCAAACGGACAAAGGCTGCTGAGCCTTCTTGAAGAGCATCCCATCCTCGACACCGCATTTATCGCTGCCCGACTCGATATCGGTAGGAGCACCGCGAGCTCGCTCGTCAAATCATTTGAAGAATTGGGTATCCTCCGTCCACTCGACGAGTCAAGACAGAGATACCGACAGTACGGGTATGAAGAGTATCTTTCGATTCTCAGGGAAGACGCTGAGCCGATTAGATAGGCACCGCAGCCCAGCCATATTAAAACGAGCGTGGATAATCTCCCACTTTGAGTCCACACGGGGGCCAAAAACGGGAGATTATCCACGCTCATTTCTGACTAGTCATTGGGGACGTTCTTAAACGACTAGTCAAACAAGAACGTCCCCAATGACTACTCCGGCAACGCCGATGTTTTGGCAACGCCAGCGAGCGGATCGCATTTGTGACAAGGTGACGTGAAACGAAAGGGCGCTGACCTTCTGGTCGCGCCCTTGAAGTTGAACGTCAGATTGTCCAAATGCGATCCGCGCAGCGTCGAGCTGTTACGGCGTTTGGTAAAACGCCGTAACTAACGCGCTCCATACTGCTCGTAGTAAGCGTCGATGGCGGTCTTGAGCTCATCATCGATGACGACCTTGCCGTCGATCTCGTGGTTGTAGAGGGTCTCGACGACCTCGGCCATGGAAACGATGCTCGCGACGGGGAAACCGTACTTGGCCTCGATCTCCTTCTGTGCGGTGGTCACGCCGCCCTTGCCGACCTCCATGCGGTTGAGGGACACGATGAGGCCCTTGATCTCAACATCGGCAGCAGCCTTGACCTTGGGATAGGTCTCGTCGATGGACTTGCCGCTGGTGGTGACATCCTCGACCATGACCACACGGTCGCCGTCCTTGGGCTCATAACCCAGCAGGTTGCCCTTATCGGCACCGTGATCCTTGGCCTCCTTGCGGTCGCAGCAGTACTTGACCTCCTTGCCGTACAGCTCGTGGTAGGCAATTGCGGTCACGACGGCCAGCGGAATACCCTTGTAGGCCGGTCCAAACAGCACGTCAAAGTCGTCGCCAAAGTTATCGTGGATGGCCTGGGCATAATACTCGCCCAGCTTCTTGAGCTGATAGCCCGTCACGTAAGCGCCGGCGTTCATAAAGAACGGGGACTGACGGCCGCTCTTGAGCGTAAAGCTGCCGAACTTAAGGACGTCGGACTCGACCATAAACTTGATGAACTCTTGCTTGTAAGCCTCCATGCGGGCTCCTCTCGTAATCGCGTACGTGCCTTCCAGTTTAGCGCAGGCGAAGCGTAGATGCGGGCGCGCTTTGGGGCCACGGCACTCTGTAAAGGCTTTGTCAGGGGGAATGGTTTTCCGAACAATGGGGTTGACATGTCAAACCCCCTCATCAAGAATACGGGCGGATTAAAAAGGGGTACGAGATACCCAAAGCGCGCTGCGCTCAGCCTTTAGGAGGTGTGCCATGGAAGGCAGTCCTAGTCGAAAAACCTGCATGTCGCCCTCGGCACGCCGCGAGGACTCCGCACACGCATAAACGCCACCGGCAGATCGCCAAAACCACCGCAAAGGCGCGCTGCACCCTTTGTGGGCTCAAGAGCTTGACGTGAGCGTCATCTAGGTTTTTTGAAGCAAATACGATACGTACGCTAACTCCCCTCAACAAGGAGGACCCTATGCTGATGCTCAAAACCGTCACGGTACTCGAAGCCATCTCCAAGCGCCGCCGCACGGCGCGCCCTGCCGCTCATACCGGCCTGTCCAAGAACACCATATTCGCCGCCACCCATAGTGCCGAGGACGCCCTCGTACTGCTTGACGCCACGGCAAACGGCCTCACCGTCGAGCAGGCAACTGAGCGCCTGAACGCCGTCGGCCCCAACACCATCGAGGCACCGACCAAGACGCTCGCCCGCCGCATCGCCGACGCCTTCATCGATCCCTTCGCCGGCATCCTCGCCGCGCTCGCGCTGGTCTCGCTCTACATCGACGTGCTCGCCGTGCCCGAGCCGCAGCGCGACCCCTCCACGGTCATCGTCATCGGCATCATGCTGCTGGTATCGGGCGGTATGAAGTTTATCCAGGAAGCCCGCAGCGGCAATGCGGCAGAGGCCCTCAAGGACCTGGTCTCCAACACTTGCACCGTCCTGCGCGACGGCGAGCGCGTCGAGATCCTCTTCGACGAGCTCGCCCCCGGCGATGTGATCCGCCTCTCTGCCGGCGATATGGTGCCGGCCGATGCCCGCGTCATCACCGCGCGCGACCTGTTTGTGATCGAGTCCGCACTCACCGGCGAGAGCGAGGCCGTCGAGAAGACCGCTGCCATCACCGTCGTCGATGGCGCCGACGGCTCCGCGCTGCCGCTCTCTGCCTGCAAGAACATCGTCTTTACCGGCACCTCCGTGCAAAACGGCACCGCCATGGCGCTTGTCGTTGCCACCGGCTCGGACACCTACCTGGGCGACATCGCCAAGATGCTCAACGGGCGCGGCGAGAAGAGCGCGTTTGACCGCGGTGTCTCGAGCGTCTCCATGCTGCTCGTACGCCTCATGCTCGTTATGGCGCCGGCCGTCTTTGCCATCAACGCCGCCACCAAGGGCAACGTCATCGACGCGCTGCTGTTCGCCACGAGCGTGGCCGTGGGCATCACGCCGCAGATGCTTCCCGTCATCGTGACCACGAGCCTGTCGCAGGGCGCCAAGGACCTCGCCCGTCGCCAGGTTATCGTCAAGGAGCTGCCGGCGATTCAAAACCTCGGAGCGATGGACGTCCTGTGCTGCGACAAGACCGGCACCCTCACCGAAGACCGCATCGTGCTCGAGCGCTACCTCAACACCGATGGCAACGAGGACGCGCGCGTGCTGCGCCATGCGTTTTTGAACAGCTTCTTCCAGACCGGTCTCAAAAACCTTATCGACCTGGCCGTAATCGACCGTGCCGATGTGACGCCCTCGACCGTCGTGCCCGATTCCATGTTGGGCCAGACTCTGCGCGACCGTTATACCAAGGTCGACGAGGTTCCCTTCGATTTCTCGCGCCGTCGCCTGAGCGTAGTTGTCGCCGACTCCCAAGGCAAAACCCAGATGGTTACCAAGGGAGCTGCCGAGGAAATGCTCGAGATCTGCTCCTTTGTCGAGGTCAACGGTATCGCCCAGCCGCTCACCGAAGATAAGCTCGCCCAGATTCGCAAGCAGGTCGCCGATCTTAACGCCGAGGGCCTGCGCGTGATTGCCGTGGCGCAGAAGACCAATCCGCGCTGCGTGGGCGAGTTTGGCATTGCCGACGAGTGCGACATGGTGCTGATGGGCTTTTTGGCCTTCCTCGATCCGCCCAAAGCAAGTGCCGCAGGCGCCGTCGCCACCCTCGAGGCCAAGGGCGTAGCGGTCAAGGTCCTGACCGGCGATAACGTCCGCGTCGCCGCCACCGTCTGCGAGCAGATTGGTATCGACGCGAGCAACGTTTTGCTCGGCTCCGAGATCGATGCGCTCGACGACGCAGAGCTTGCCGAGCGTGCCGAGAAAACCCATCTCTTCGCCAAGCTCTCGCCGCTGCAGAAGGCGCGCCCGGTGCGCGTCATGCGCGAGCTGCTCGGCCACACCGTGGGCTTTATGGGCGACGGCATCAACGACGCCGCTGCCATGCGTGCGAGCGATTGCGGCATCTCAGTCGATTCGGCCGTCGACATCGCCAAGGAATCCGCCGATATCATCTTGCTTCAGAAGGACCTGGGCGTGCTCGAGCGCGGCATCATCGAAGGCCGCCGCACCTACGGCAACCTGCTCAAGTACCTCAAGACCACGGTGAGCTCCAACTTTGGCAACGTGCTGTCCGTGACCGTCGCGAGCTTGTTCTTGCCGTTTTTGCCTATGAGCGCTCTGCAGCTGGTGCTGCTATCGCTCGTCTACGAGATCGTGTGCATCGCGCTGCCGTGGGACACCGTCGATGACGCCTGGACTGCCCGTCCGCGTGCCTGGGATGCAGCGTCCATCAAAGGCTTTATGCTCGAGCTGGGCCCCGTGAGTTCGCTGTTTGACATCGTGACCTTCGCCGCGCTCTTCTTTGTGGTGTGCCCTGCCACCGTAGGCGCAAGCTGGTCCGAGCTCGCCGGGACGGGCAACGTCGCGGGTATAGCGACCTTCGCCGCGATCTTCCAGAGCGGCTGGTTTGTCGAGTCCATGTGGTCGCAGACACTCGTGGTCCACATGCTGCGCTCCCCGCGCCTGCCGAGCCCGCGCGACCACGCCGCGCCCGCGCTGTGCGCGCTCACCGTGCTAGGCCTGGCGCTTGTCACCTGGCTACCGGCAAGCCCCATCGCCGATGCGCTCGGCCTCATGGCACTGCCCGCGAGCTTTTTCGCGCTGCTCATCGGCATCGTCACCGCCTACATCGCGCTCACTCAGCTGGCAAAGCGCCGCTACATTGCACGCCACGGCGAGCTGCTGTAGCAAGCAGACGGAAAACACCCTGCCAGTTGCCGTTGCCACTACCACAGCTGCCAACGCCTCTGCCGCTGCCGCTGCCGCTGCCGCAATCTATCCCCTCAGCAATTGCGGTGAAATAGTTCCTGTTTAAAGCCGCGTGACTTTAATTTAGGGACTATTCCACCGCAACTTATTGGGAAATTAGCTAGTCCTTGGGCGTCCAGGACCAGAAGAAGTTGATAAGGGCCACACGCGAGGCGGTATCGGTCTTTTTGTTGATCGAGGAAATGTGACGATAGAGCGTGGAGCGCGAAAGGAAGAGCGTTGTGGCGATGTCCTGAACGCTCTGGTCCGAAACGACCAAGGCCTCAAGAATATCGCGCTCGCGCTCTGTAAGCTCAAAGGTGGTGACGAAGGCATCGAGGCGTTCATCGGACGTGAGCTCCGCTGCCTCCACGGGCTCGGGGTCGGAGCATGTGGGCGCAAGATCCCCACCAAGATCGTCGGTGGCAAGCAGCAGGCCATCCTGCATCGCGACATCATCGGCCCGTTGCCCCAACTGCCCCAGCAGCGTAATCGCAATACCCACAAACATCACGAGCGCCGCTCCGACTGCAGCCAGCACGTTTTGACTCGAGATGATTGCCACCGCCGGCGCCGTCACGAGCATCGAGCACACGTTGTTGACGACGCGGCCCATACACGGCCAAAAATATGACCAGCGCGCATAGAGCGAGATGGCGGCGAATTTTGTGGTAAAGAACACCACAAAGAAGCCCGAGCCCAGATAAAAGATGATCGTGGCAGCAAGCTCGTTGCCGCCGTTGCCGTCGATGATGAGCACAAAGAACGAAAGCGTGGACAACATGGCGGCGCATGTCATGCCGATATTCATATACGAACGGCCGCGCAGGTCAAATAGGACGCCGGCGGCTAACGAGCTCACGACAAGCAGCAAGCGCGGCCAGTCACCCAAATCAACGGCTCCGGTAGCATGCAGGGTTGTGAGGCCCGCGTTGAGAGCGGCGAATACGCCGGAAAGATACGCTGTCGCCACGGTCAAGCGAGCTACAGTGCGGCGGAATGCCGCCTTTGCCTCGGGATCGTCATGCCACTTGGCGCCATATTCCAGAGCATCTACCGAAAGCCCGGCAACACTGGGTTCAAAGTTGGGATCGGACTCGTCGCGCAGCTTGGCGCGTCGGGCACCGTGAAGCAACGCCACCTGCGCGATCGCGCAAACAACCAGAGCAGCCTGCTGAGGAATGCCGGCAGGCATCACCATGTGGTTGAGGACCTGCACCAGAACGCCCATGGCGTAAGAAAGTGCGGCGGCGCGCGCCAGGCAAGGCGTCCGCGCAAAGCGCCGCGCAAAGTTTGCGTGGGCAGTCGATCCGCAGTGGCCCAGGGCGCAGCACGCCACCAGGCCGCCGGCAATTACCACCTCAAACCGCACTGCCATAATCATCAGCAGCAACGCCGATACCAAAAGCACGCCTGTAATATCGCTCGTCGCATCGATCGTCTGGGGACGGCGATAGTACAGAAATGGGC
>CALINZ010000078.1 GCA_938045085.1 uncultured Collinsella sp.
TCACCTTCGACCATGTTGAGTTTGCCTATCCCAATGGCGGCGCCGCCGTACACGACCTTAGCCTGACGCTCTATCCTGGCGAGCTCGTGGGCATCGTCGGCCAGAACGGTGCCGGCAAGACCACGCTCACCAAGCTGCTCACGGGCCTGCTCAAGCCCGCCTCGGGCAGCGTGCGCGTCACGGGACTGGATACTGCAACCGCCCCCACGAGTCGCATTGCCCGCGAGGTCGCGACCCTCTTCCAAAACCCTGACCGTCAGATCTGCAAGGACACCGTACTCGACGAGGTCGCCTTTGGCTTGGAGCTTGGCGGCATGGACCGTGCCGAGGCTCTGCGTCGCGCCCAGCTCGTCATCGACCGCTTTGGCTTGCCGGCCGACGAGGCGCCCTTCTCGCTCTCGCGCGGTCAGCGCCAGATGGTGGCACTCGCCTCTGTCGTGGTCGTAGAGCCCAAGATCGTTGTGCTCGACGAGCCCACGAGCGGCCTTGATTACCGCGAGTGCATGACCGTCATGGAAACGGTGCGCACCATGGCCGAGCGCGGTTGCGCCGTTATCATGGTCTGCCACGATGTGGAAGTCGTCTCGGATTTTGCCGAGCGCATTGTGGTAATGGCCGACGGTCGCATCCTCGACCGCGGCCGCACGCACGTGCTATTCTCGAACATCGATCTCATGCGGCGTGCCTACGTGGAGCCTCCCCAGGTTATTGAACTCTCGCGCCGTCTGGCATCTTCCGTCTCGCCCGCTTTTGCGCAGGTGAACGAGGTCACCGATGTCGTTCGAATTACCAAGGAGATGGTCCGCCGTGGTTAACGTCATCGACTACATGCCGGGCGATACGCTGCTGCATCGCCTGAATCCCGTCGTCAAACTGGGCCTCGCCGCCGCCATCATCGTCGGCATCTTCTTGTCCGACACCTACGTGGTGCTGCTGGGCTTTTTGGCACTCACCCTTGCACTGGGTGCCTATGCCGGCGTCATCGACCGCCTGTTCTCGCTGCTCAAGTTGCTGATTCCGCTCGCGCTTATCATGCTGGTGCTCCAGCTGGCCTTTATGCGCGATGGCAACGTGGTGTGGGGTTTTATCACCGACACGGGCCTCATCACAGGATCGAAGGCCTGCCTGCGCCTGCTGGGTGTGGCGTTACCACTCATCCTCATGCTCATGGTGACCAAGCTCAACGACCTTGCCAACGCCTGCGTCGAGGTGCTGCACGTGCCGTATCGCTATGCCTTCACCTTTACCACGGCGCTGCGCTTTGTGCCGGTGTTTGGTCAGGAGATGAACGCCATCATGGAGGCGCAGACCGCACGCGGCGTCGAGTACGACACCAAGAACCCCATCAAGAAGCTTAAGCTCATGCTGCCACTGTGCGTGCCGCTGCTCATCTCGAGCGTGGGCAAGACCGATGCCACAGCCTTGGCGGCAGAACAGCGCGGCTTCTATCTGCGTACGCGCGCCAGCTCGTACAAGCGCTACCCCATCAAGGG
>CALINZ010000079.1 GCA_938045085.1 uncultured Collinsella sp.
CGTCGCGGTCTTTTTTACGGTCGGCGCCGTTGCGACACGTTCCCCCAAACAGCCTGGACCCGCGAAAAAGCACCATGGGCTCGAGCTTCTGGACGCGAGCGTGGGATACGGAAGCACGACGATACTTTCAATCGGGTCGCTTTTCCTGAGCCCGGGAACGGCGGCGGGCCTCGTTGCTCCCAACGGCTCGGGGAAAACCACCCTTCTTGAAGCGCTGTCGGGCCAATTTCCCACCCGTATCCGCTCGGGAAGCCTGGCGGCAGACGGAATCAGCCAACGTCGATCAGCCGAATTTGCAGAACTCGTCTACCTGAGCTCTTCGGGCGGCGCGGATCTCTATCCCACGCTATCGGCCCTCGAGCACCTTGCTTTCGTTAGGGAGGCGTGGAAATCGGCCGCCGACATCGACTCGCTCTGCGACTCCCTCGGAATCTCCCCATATCTCGACAAGCCGACCCGTAAACTCTCGACAGGAATGAAGCAGCAGGTAAAGCTTGCCATGGCGATAGCGACCGGTTGCCCGTACCTCATCCTCGATGAACCGCTGAACGGCCTCGATCCGGGAAAACGGAAAACCTCCTGCGACGCGATGCGCAGCGAAGTGGCGCGGGGACGCAGCGTGCTCATTTCAAGCCATCTACTCGACGACCTGGCAGACCTCACCAACTCGTTCTACTTCATCGAAGCCGGCACGCTCGTGGAAAAGATCAAGTCGTCCTCGCAGACGCTCAAGCAGGAATACCTCGATACATACGAGGGAGGTGAATGACATGATAGGCAAGAGCTATGCAAAGATAGCGATTGTTGGCTTTGTACTTTGTCTTGCAATGGTGCTATGTGCATCATTTGCGAGGTATAGGTCCGAGCAGTCGTTCATCGATGGCGCTGAAAATGGGTTTGGCATAGACGGGATGTATGTCAACGATGGCGCGACCAGGCCGTCTATGGCGATTCTTGCAGGCGAAGACATGGAATGGCAAATCTGTAATGACGATGGCTCTTGTCTGAGTGGTCGTTTGGCCGCAACGAGCGACCCGAATTCGTTCGATCTTCTCGACAATGATGGATCGGATTGCGGTTCAGTTCACCTGTCGTATGCATCACGAGATGGGATGGACGGCATTCTCTACGTCTCCCATGAGTCTGGCGATTTCAAGATGCGCAGGACTAACCGAGTGCCGGCTTTTTTCGAGGAGTGAGAATTCCCGGCGGTCTGCCGATCAGGCCGCCGGGGTATTGAACCCCGCATTCATCCGTACACACACGGATGAATGCGGGAAGTGTTCGGATGAAGTTGATAATCAAGGAAACAAAGCCGTTCTGCCTGGGACGGCTTTGGCCTGGACTTTAACTACAACATCGCAATCGACACTTATCAGCTCGCGCAACGCGCATGGCCAGATCTCGGACGCTGGTGCATGGAGGACCTTCGAGATTTACTGGACATCCAAAACGACGACGCACACCGCGTGCTCGCCGACTGCGAAGACGAGATGGCTGTCTACAATGCGATCAGAAACGGCGTGAAGTCCGGAGATCTTTCTGTGGAACCGCCGCGCCGTCGCGCGAGCCGACCGGGCAACCCGGGTAATCTGGTCCCGGCTCTCCCGGTCGTATTCCTACGATATCGCCCCTAGATCACCAATGTGTCAGATAAAGAATGAGGCAATGGCTGTGATCACGCCTACGGCAGATGCAACGACTGCGCCTTTTTTCCTCTCCTTTAGTCCGACGAATAGGGTTGCCGTAAAGTAAAGGGCGGAAATGCAGTCTATGGCAAGCAAAACGAGTTCCTTGGGCGGTTTCAGCAAAAGGTCGCTAGCAAAGAGTAATGCAAGCAGGGCAAAGCCGATTGTGACCAAGTATCTTGATTGATTTTGCGACAGCATGGCAACTGCCTTTCAGAACATGCAAGTGAAAAGTCGGTACGATGTCATTGCGGTTGCAAACAAGCCGCCGTCAGGACCGGTTGTCACGAGACCGGCGATAACGCATTTTCTCGGTTTCCAGCTCATGACAGACCCCTCTCTCATGGTGCAATGCATACATTATGAGATATGCACATTATCTCGCTAATCAATTTCAATATCCACCATCCAACTAAAGAATACTGACTCACTGGTTCAGCGACGATGCGTTTTTCCCCTCGCGTTCCCACTCGCCGCGTCGGCGGTCGGAAGGGTCTCCGTCTCGCAATCAGCGACCTTGTAACCGTATCTGTCGAGCCAGGCGGCAAGCACGTCCCAATCGACGCGCTTCCAGTCGCCGCCCGGCGCGTGCTGCATCACGAGGCCTCCGGCGACCATGAGCGCGTGGATATGCCCTCCTTGCAGGCCAGCGATGATCCCGCCGGTGCATACGATGCCAGGTCGCTGTGCCGGCATGGCGCAAACGTATTGGCCTTTGTGCCCCTTTTGGCAACTTTAGCATGGCTGTAGGTTAAACCAACCCACAGCCATGAGCACGTTAACGTAGTACTATGCTAATTACACGGATAAGGCAGGGGTATTTTTCTTTGGCGAATAAATTTGTATTTCATGGCAAGGGGAGTGGCGTTAAGGTTTTCATCGCTATATCAGTTGCCGTGTTCGCATTCTCTGCGCTATTTCTAAAAGTGGAGCGTTGCAAAAAAGATAGCGGAGGTGACTATTCACATTTGTGGTTCGTGAGCGGATTGGTGTTGAACGTTGACAGCTCTGGCGATTTTACCATGTCGGTCGAAAGCGAAGATCCATATAACGACGGGTCTGATCGTCTGACCATTCTGGTTGATTCAGAACATACGCGCTATGTAAGCGATAGCCCCGTGAGCGTTGGGTCTAAAGTCAAGGTAGGCTATTTTCTCGATTCCCGAAAGAAAAATACGATTCGCTGCTCTTCTGTGGATGTGTTGGAATAATTTTTGAGTAACTATCAGTAAAAAGCTGCGAGCAAAGGCCGCTCCACGTGGGGCGGCCTTTTTGGTGGATAGACGTTGCGGAGGATGATTGATTGACGTTTTTACTCCGCATGGAAATCGAGTGAGGATTCTGTTCCGCGAGGGGCGTGTTTTGAGGCTCTTGGCGGTATGTAATTCTCGTTCGGCGTCTTGACGGGACAAAACCCTCGGTTGACTTTTTGAAGCGTCCCTAGAATCAGCTGTTACGATAAAAACGGGGGGGGTAACTCCGCGGACACGGCCTAGCGCGCTGCCATCCAGTGCCGATTCTGCCATACTCGCAATTCGGCGAGGATGAGGAGTATGAATTAATCGGGGCTTATAGGACAAAATGTGTGTCCTATAAGCCCCAAGGATGACGATTCCAATACGGATGACGACACCAAAACCGGCATCGACGGTTCCATGGACGATTCGGATTCCAAATAGGCCCTGTTAGTTGATCTACTTCTTTGCCGGTGTCGTATACGAAACCGCTATACCCGCGGCAATTGCCATGAGACAGCTCGCGATGAATCCGAACTCATACTTCAAAACGTTTGTTGCGGTCAGGGCGATAATCAACACGGTCGCAATTTGCAGAATTATCATTATTGCGAAGAGATTGATTCCTTGTTTGGCCGAAGTCGCTGAGTGAGTTTGGCTTTGTTGATTCAGGTTGTAGCTGACAACAAAAGCGACCAGTTCGCTTGATACGGGGCCGACTACATAGAAAAAGATTGCGTCAATGAAGCCTATAGTGTTGTAAGTTGTTTCGCCGGAAAAAACAGCGAATAAAGCATATCCAAATCTTGGCTGATTCATGTATGAGTACGAAAAGACGAAGAGCGTCAATATTGCTACTACCAGAAGTGCATTCAGGACAAATCGTTTGCTTTTCATCGATCGCTCCTTCCGGGTGACTCTTATTTGTAATTCTACAGCATCCATTTGTTTTTCAAAGAATTTGACTGTCCTAAATAACATGCACTTTCGCTGGAGGGTCGCTGTTTGGCGGCCCTCTTTTTTGCACAGGCGCGGTGGGATGGTAATAATCGGGCGGGAGTCAGCCGCTCTGATAGAATCGTCCTTGCTGTCGGCAGCCCTCGTGCCGGGCAGAGCCCTCCATCCGATGGGAGGTGATGCCCATGAC
>CALINZ010000080.1 GCA_938045085.1 uncultured Collinsella sp.
CGCTTTTTGCGTTCTCGCTCGCCGGCTGCGGCGGAAATTCAATCGACAGCGCAAAGGCAAGCGATGCCGATTCCCAGGAAAAGACCGAACAGGCGGCCGATGCGCCCGAGGGCGCAAGCGCTGCCCCCATCACCGCCGACAAGGTGGCCGACGGCACCTATCCGATCACCGTAGATTCCAGCTCGAACATGTTCAGGATTGTGGATGCCCAGCTCATCGTGGAAAACGGCTCCATGCACTGCGTGATGACACTTTCCGGCACGGGCTACGGCAAGCTCTTCATGGGCACGGGCGACGAGGCTGCCGCCGCGAGCGAGGCCGACTTCATCCCCTATGTGGAAAACGTGGAAGGCAAGTACACCTACGACGTGCCCGTTGATGCGCTCGACGAGGACACCGCCTGCGCCGCGTGGAGCATTAAAAGGGAGCGGTGGTACGACCGCACGCTCGTATTCGAATCCGCCGGCGTCGATCTGCGCGCCGACGCACTGAAGTAACGCCATGCGGTCGATTCTTCCCAAGGGGGAAAACAGGAAGCGCCGCAGCATCGCGGCGCGCGCGATCGCCTGCGTTCTCGTCGCCCTGCTCGCGCTTCCCTTCGCGGGGTGCAGTGCGAGCCCGAACGTGACCGGTGCCACGGCGGGCTCTCAGGAATACACTGTGAGCGTCTCGCTTTCCGGCGGGTCAGGGCGCGCAAGCATCGCCTCGCCCACCACAATTGTGAAGGATGACGACACCTACACCGCGACCATCACCTGGTCGAGTTCGAACTACGACAAGATGACCGTCGACGGCGTGGACTACGCGCCCGTAAACGACGGCGGCAACTCCACGTTCGAGATACCCGTCACGCTCGACGAGGACATCGCCGTGTCGGCCGAGACCGTCGCCATGTCGACGCCGCACACCATCGACTACACGCTCCACTTCGACTCATCCACCATGAAGGAGAAATCGGGCGACGATGCAAGCGGCGGCTCCCCTGCGGGAACGGCTTCAAGCGCCGCGGCCGACTTCCACAACGCTGATTTGGGCTGCGGCTGGGAGCCGACGGGGGCGCTTCAGCTTGAATACGCCAAGCACTTCACTGTCGACGAGTTCGAAGGCGGCTTGCGGCTTATCTGCGTTTCGAACGGGGAGCGCTTCCTCGTGGTGCCGCAAGATGCGAAGGTACCTGACGGGTTGAGCTCCGACATCGCGGTCATAAGACGCCCCGCCGACAAGGTGTACCTCGTGTCGTCGGCGACGATGTGCCTGGTCGACGCGCTCGATGCGAACGACAATATCTTAATGTCGGGCACGAAGGCCGACGATTGCTCGGTCGCGGGCTTCAAAAGCGCGCTCGAAAGTGGGGCGATCGCCTACGGCGGCAAGTACAGCGCGCCCGACTACGAGCGAATATCGGTCTCGGGCTGCACGCTCGCCATCGAGAACACCATGATCAACCACACGCCCGATGTGAAGGAAAAGCTGCAGAAGCTCGGGCTCGTCGTGCTCACCGAACAGTCGTCGAGCGAGCCCGAAGCACTCGGGCGCGTCGAGTGGATTAAGCTTTTCGGCGTCCTGTTCGACAAGGAAGACGAGGCCGCGCACCTGTTCAACGAGCAGAAGGCCCGCGTCGAGCAAACGTCGAGGCTCGCGTCGTCAGGTAAAACCGTGGCGTATTTCTACATTAACTCGAACGGGGCCGCCGTCACGCGGCGGGCGGGCGACTACGTGGCGCAGATGATCGAGCTTGCAGGCGGCAACTACGCGCTCGATGACGCGCAGACGGCGTCGACGTCAGGTTCGTCAGTAACGCTCGAAATGGAGCGCTTCTACGCGACGGCGAAGGATGCCGACATTATCGTCTACAACGGCACCATCGACGAATCGGTTGCCACCTTGAACGACTTCGTAGGCAAAAACGCGCTATTGTCGCAGTTCAAAGCCGTGAAGAACGGCAACGTCTGGGTCACAAGCGCCGCCAACATGTACCAGCAGATGACTTCCACCGCCGACATTATCGACGAGCTGCACGGGGCGTTCACCGGCGATGACGCGAGCGACTTCCATTATCTGAGGAAGCTCGGCTAGCACCATGAGAAGCCGACTTTCCATGGCATACGACGAATCGGGGCGCGTCGCACGGTGTCGCGTCGTGACGGCGCTGCTCGCTGTTGTCCTCATCGTGCTCGTCGGGGCCAACCTGTGCATCGGGAGCGTGCTCGTGCCCGCAGACCACATCCCCGGCATCCTTTCGGGCGGCGCGGCCAATTCCATGGAAAGCCAAGTCATCTGGGAGATTCGCCTGCCGCGCGTGCTTTCAGCCGTGCTTCTCGGCGGGGCACTTTCGCTCTCCGGGTTCCTGCTGCAGACGTTTTTCAACAACCCCATCGCCGACCCGTTCATCTTGGGCGTCTCCTCGGGCGCAAAGTTCGTCGTCGCGCTTACGATGATCGTGCTTCTGGGCGCGAACCAGGCCATGTCCTCGCCGGCCATGGTGGCCGCAGCGTTTCTGGGATCGCTTATCACCATCGGCTTCGTGCTCCTCATCGCACGGCGCATAAGTTCCATGGCCATGCTCATCGTGGCGGGCGTCATGGTGGGATACATCTGCTCGGCGGCGACGAACTTTCTCATCGCCTTCGCCGACGACCAGTCCATCGTGAACCTGCACAACTGGTCTTTGGGTAGCTTCTCGGGTTCGAGCTGGGACGACATCGCGGTCATCGCGGTCGTGGTGATCACCGTGAGCGCATGCGTATTC
The DNA here is from genome assembly GCA_938045085.1 of uncultured Collinsella sp. Classification (GTDB taxonomy): domain Bacteria; phylum Actinomycetota; class Coriobacteriia; order Coriobacteriales; family Coriobacteriaceae; genus Collinsella. The sequence continues at coordinate 2,750 of CALINZ010000080.1, forward strand.
GCGATATCGAAGCCCCTTTCCGCCTTCCAGCTGGGAGAAGCCTACGCGAAAAGCGTCGGCGTGAACGTCGCACGCTTCCGCGTGGTGCTCGTCCTTCTAGCGAGCATGCTCTCCGCCTGCGTGACCGCGTTCGCTGGTCCGCTGTCGTTCGTAGGCATCGCGGTTCCGCATCTCGTTAAGTCGGCGCTGAAGTCGTCGAAGCCCATCCGCGTGATTCCTGCGTGCTTCTTGGGAGGCGCCATCTTCTGCGCGGGCTGCGATTTGATCGCGCGCACGCTGTTCTCCCCCGTCGAGCTTTCCATCAGCGCCGTCACCGCCATCTTCGGCGCGCCGGTGGTTATCGCACTCATGTTGAAGAAGCGGGTGAGGTAGATGGGGAAATTCGTGCCGCAGCCCAAAACGCTCGGAAGGGACATTCCGTGCTTAGACAGTCCTAAGCTCGCACGAAAGCGCCAGAAGGCACTTTCGGCTCGTGCGGAACTGCACGCGGAACGCCTCCTCCGAGCGGAGTCGAACCTCGAAACCCCGGTCGAAACGCAGGCTGACGGAGCGCCGCTTTTCCGCATAAGCGACCTGTCGGCGGGCTACGACAAGAAGGTCGTAGTCGAAGGCGTCGATCTGGAGGTTCGCGCGGGCGACGTCGTGGCGCTCATCGGGCCGAACGGCTCGGGCAAGTCGACCATCTTGAAAACCATCACGCGCCATCTGGCACCGCTTGCCGGCGCGGTCGAGCTCGACGGGCGGGAGATTTCCCGATGGAAGACGGCGGAATTCGCAAGGAACCTTGCCGTTATGCTGACAGATCGACCCCGGACCGAGCTCCTCACCTGCCGCGATATCGTAGAGGCGGGAAGGCATCCCTACACCGGGCGAATGGGAACACTTTCGCCTGACGACCATAGTCGGGTCGACGAGGCCATGAAAACCGCACATGTGGAAGAGCTCGCCGAGCGCGACTTCATGCAGATAAGCGACGGGCAACGCCAGCGCGTCATGCTCGCACGCGCCATCGCGCAGGATCCGCGTGTGCTCGTGCTCGACGAGCCCACATCGTATCTCGATATCCGCTACCAGATCGACCTGCTGCGAATACTTCGCCACCTTGCGAAATCGCGGAATGTGGCTGTCATCATGTCCATCCACGAACTCGAGCTCGCGCAGAAAAGCGCCGACAAGGTGATTTGCGTGAAGGACGGTCGGGTCTTCCGCGCCGGCGCACCCGAGGACATATTCACGCGCGAGACGATTGGCGAGCTCTACGGCCTTCAACATGGCACCTTCAACGAGCGCTTCGGCAGCGTGGAAATTGGGCGCCCACACGGCGATGCGCACACGTTCGTCATCGCCGGCGCAGGTACGGGGTCAGCTGTGTTTCGCCAGCTCATCCGGCAGGGCAAGGCGTTCTACGCGGGCATTCTGCACGAAGGGGACATCGACTGCGAGCTCGCGCGCGACCTGGCGACGGAATGCGTGGCCGAGCGCGCCTTCGAGCCGATCGGGGATAAAACCATAGCCCGCGCCAAAGAGCTCCTCGTCCACTGCGCGCGCCTTATCGTGTGCCCCGCTGCCTTCGGCACCATAAACGCCCGCAACGCAGAGCTCGTCGAGTTCGCACGATCGCATGGTATCGAGGTCATGCAAGCGTGCGAAGGCGCATCGGAGGATTCCCATTTGGAGTGGGAAGGATAAACTGAACTTTCTTTTAAGGATCCTCAGGCTACAGCTCCTGCGCCGGCGAGGTCTACAAGGCGCCGGAGAACCTCGTGAACAGGAATTTCCACGCCGACGAGCCCAACTAGGCCTAATCCAAGCGAGATTCCAGACTCGACAGACCATTGAGAGTCAGATCGTTGGCGACCTCAGAGACACGCTCGATAGGAACCGAGCCGTCAGACAGTGCCCACGTGCGATAGATACCGATAATGCCCGACAGCAAAAACGCCAGATAGTAATCGAACATCTCGTCCTTGAGACCTTGGGGCAACAGATCGCGCTCGGCAATCTCGTGTTCGAGCGGCGCACGAAGACGAGCCATAAAATCATCGAGCGGAATGTTCTCGATCAGCTGACGATTGAGCACCAAGTTGTTGCACAGTGCCTCGTTAACGGTTTTAAAGAAGGTCGCCGCCGCGCCAAGAGCGCGCTCGTTGGTGTCGCCGTCCATTGAAGCAAGCGTTTTCTCGACCGAGTCGACAATCATCTCCACCACATCGACGGCAATGGCATCGAGCAGGCCGTCAACCGTACCAAAGTGTACGTAAAAGGTCTTGCGGTCGACATTGGCCTCGCGCGCGATGGCACTCACCGTAATGTCTGCCAGCGGCTTTTCCATGAGCAGGCGCTCGAAAGCCGAAAGGATGGCATTACGGCTGCGAACGATGCGACGATCAAGACGCGGTTTGCTGGTTGCCATGGGCGTGTCCCTTCGATATGCGAGCATTCATCAACAGATGAGAGATAATCTACGTAAGAGGATTATCCCCCATACAGCACAAATATGCCCCGCATCATGAAGAACGCACGACTGCCCTACTGCGACTTAGGGTGCTTCTTCTTATTGAGTGCCGACGGAGATACGCGAATACCATCGCCTGTCTGGCGCACATAGGCTTTATGAGCCGGCTTAGCGGTCCCAGAAGCCTTCTGAGCGTGCTTCTTGGGATCAACGGTAACAGCATTCGTGGGGTGCGGCTTAGTGGGCGCAGAGGGCGTCTGAGGCGTGCGGCCGAGCTTGCGCATCACGCGATCCCAGCGCGCATGGATGCTCTCGTTGTGGGCGCTCTTAAGTCCCAACAGGGGCGCAGCCAAAATGGTCGGCGCAATAAACGTAATGAGACGCCACAGCAGATAGCCGGCGGTCGAAGCCGACCCAAAGAAATGACCCAAGAACAATGCAAAGCCGCCCTCAGCGCCACCAGTTCCACCGGGCAGGGGGACCGCAGAGCTCAACAGCTGGACAAAGGCGCTCGCGGCCATGACCGAGAAAAAGTCGACCTCATGGTGGCCAAAGGCAAGCATCAGGAAATACGGCACCAGATAGAAAAACGCGAGCTGCAGCATGGTGATAAACACGGTGAGCAGCATGGAAGAAAAATGTCCGGCCGAAAGCTTGAACTTCTCGGAGAAGGAGTAGATCTCGCCATCGACAAACGTGCGCCAACCCTCGATCTTAGTGGCCGAGACACCAATGCGCTCGAGCCAATTGATGATGCAATGGGCGACGCGCGTGACGGTCTTAGGCATGAGAGCGACGGCGAAGATGCCCAGCAAGATGCAGCAGTGCCCACCAAAGCTAAAGACGCACAGCAGCGTCATGTCGCCATAGCGCTCGGCAAAAAACGGCATGCGAGCAAGCAGTAGGATAGCGCCCCAGGCAACGAGGCCAAACTGATACACGATAAAGCGCGTGAACTGCGTGGCTCCGGCCTCGCCGACATTTTGGCCCGCCTTGGTCAGGCGGTAGATCTGGGCGGGAGTCGAGCCCATCATCATAGGTGTGAGGTTGCCAAAGAAGATGCCACTCGCCTCGACCGAGATCAGGTCGCGAATGCCAACGGGTGAATCGGGGTCGAGCCAGACAGCGATCGCATAGGCCACAATGCCAAAGAACAGATACATGAACATGCAAAGACACGCGACAACGAGCCATGACGCCTGGACGCTCGACATAGCGGCCCAGAACTGCCCCATCTGCCCGGTTACCACCAGATAGACGATATAACCCACCAGTACGACGCCGATAAAGATGGCGCCGCGGCGTGCGCTCTTATTGTCATCTCCGCCCGAGGCCTCAACCTCGACCTGGGGCTTAGACGTATGCTGAGAGGACTCCGTCATGAGACTCCTTCTAACAGTCAAAATATCTTGGATATTGTACCCGCAAGGACCATAGACAGAACGCAAAGCTCTGGTTCAAACGGGAATTGCAGACGGTTGTTTGAAAATAAAAAACCCGGCCTTCCATAGGAAGTCCGGGTATCAGATGCGTGGTAGCCCGTACCAGATTCGAACTGGTGATCTCCGCCTTGAGAGGGCGGCGTCCTAAACCGCTAGACGAACGGGCCATAAGCCTCAGCAGAAAAGAAGTGGTAGCCCGTACCAGATTCGAACTGGTGATCTCCGCCTTGAGAGGGCGGCGTCCTAAACCGCTAGACGAACGGGCCACATGACATCTGCACTGCCGTGCTGCGAGGAAATATATTACGGGACAAAAAACGTCAGCGCAAGAAGAAATTCCAAATTGCCAAAAAATTGTCGGCAGGTTATGGAACACGCAGGTAAACTAGGTAGCTAATTCAAGTTAAGATGGACCAAAAGAGCTTCGCGATCGTTGGGAATGTTGTCTTCGATCACGGCGTCGAGGGCGGAGTTGAGAAGCTGCCCCAGTTCCGGCCCGGGCTTGACTCCAGCACGGATCAGGTCGCCGCCGTTGATGGCGAGCATCTTGAGCGTATAGGGCTCCCCCGCCCTCAGCAGATCGTGCGCCATCGCGCGCATCTCCTCAATCGTCTCAACGTAATAGAAGCACGACGGGGCCTTGCCAAGTGTGTCGGCACGCTTAAGGTCCATGAGCTCGTCAATCAGGCGGGCCGTGTCGACGCCCTCACCCGAAAGCGCGCGCATCATATTGAGCAGACAGGAGCGCTCGGGGCGCAGCGGCTTGTCATGGTATTTGATGAGCAGGCACACGTCGCGCACCAAGTCGTGCGAGAGCGCCAGGCGATCCATAATGACGCGCGCCTTCTTGGCGCCGAGCTCGGGATGACCGTAGAAGTGTCCGCTACCGGCATGGTCGACCGTGAAGCACTCGGGCTTGGACACATCGTGCAAAAACGCCGCCCACATAAGGCTCGACGAGGGCGCGACGCCGTCACACAGCGCGAGCTCCCCCGCCACCGTCAGCACACGGGCGATATGCACGTAGACGTTAAACGCATGATAGACACTGCGCTGATCAAACCCGCGACCCGCTGCCAACTCGGGCACGGCGGCGCAGATGAGCTCGGGATAGCGGAGCATCGCGTCTCCCCCATGACCGGTCGAAAGAATGCCCTCGAGCTCAATACCCACACGCTCACGCGCCACGGCATCGAGCAGCGGCGCGCACTCGGCAAGCGCACGCTTGGTCTCGGGCTCAATCATAAAGTCCAGACGGCAGGCAAAGCGCACCGCACGCAGCATGCGCAGGGCGTCCTCGTTAAAGCGACGCTTGGGATCGCCGACAGCGCGAATCAGCTTGCGCTCCAAGTCACCCTGGCCGTCGTAGCGGTCGACAAGCCCGCGCTCGGGATGCCAGGCCATGGCATTGACGGTAAAGTCGCGGCGCGCCAGATCGTCCTCGAGCGAGGCGGCACGCTCCACACTCTGGGGATGACGACCATCGGTGTAAAAGCCATCCAGACGGTACGTGGTGACCTCGATACGCTCGCCATCGGAAATAGCCGTGATTCCGCCAAATTTAATGCCCGATTCCACAACCGCGATGCCGGCGGCCTCGAGCGCCGCTT
>CALINZ010000081.1 GCA_938045085.1 uncultured Collinsella sp.
GAGACGCATGCCAGACTTGAGCTTGGACAGGATCTCGGAGCGCTCGGCCTTACGGGACTCCTCGAGAACGACGCGACGGGAGAGGACGACGTTGTTGCGGTTGCGGTCCATCTCGATGACGCGGGCCTCGATGCGGGTGCCCATGTAGGAGGTGAGGTCCTTGACGCGACGGAGGTCGACGAGGGAAGCGGGCAGGAAGCCACGCAGGCCGATGTCGAGGATCAGGCCGCCCTTGACAACCTCGATAACCTCGCCCTCGACGTTCTCGCCGGAGTTGAACTTCTCCTCGATGCGGTTCCAAGCACGCTCGTACTCGGCACGCTTCTTGGACAGGACCAGACGACCGTCCTTGTCCTCCTTCTGGAGAACCAGAGCCTCGATGGGATCACCGAGTGCAACGATGTCTGCAGGGTTAGCGTCCTTGCGGATGGACAGCTCGCGGACCGGGATAACGCCCTCGGACTTGAATCCGATGTCAACGAGCACCTCGTCATGCTCGATCTTAACGACAGTGCCGTTAACGAGATCGCCCTCATCAAAGTCGGTAATCGTACCGTCGATGAGGTTGTTCATCTCCTCCTCGTTGACATCGTCAAGAGAGAAAATGGACGAGTTCTGAATCTCACTCAAAGGTGGACCCCTTTCGAACTACGGGGCCCCGATTGCTAGGACCTACAGAAGGGTGCGACAAGCACACAACGTTTAGGAACACTCGGGAGCCGACAGATACTAATGTGACGCTTATGCAATCACGTTCGTATAGGTTACGGGGAAATGAGTTCGATTTCAAGCGTGAACTGCGATTTTTTACTCGTGTGGAGACTTTTTCGTAATCTTATGAACACACGTCTCCGCAACTTGACGATAACCAGCTAGGCATTCGGCTTTGGGGTAAAGTATCCGGAGCCAACGATTCTAGATCGATTTTTCGAGAAAGGTGCCCGCGTGCTCAAAGCAGTCGTTTTCGATATGGACGAGACGCTTCTCAGCATCAACCTCAACGCGTTCATCCTTCGCTATTTTAAGGATGTCTCTTCGATGCTCGCGGATATCGGTCGCCGCAGCCGCGGTGGCACGATGGCACGCCTCGGCACCATCCTGGTCGACCTCAACGCCAATCGCCGCAGCGGCACGGACAATCGCACCAATCTTGAGTTTTACCGCACCGAGGTTGAGCGCAGGTGCGGTATCTGCCTCTCCGATCCCATCATCTACGAGGCGTTTACCTACTACGAGCGCGAAGTTCTTCCATACAAGAACGACGATGTCATTAACGCCCACGCCATGCCGGGCGCACACGCCGCGCTCCAGGCCGTACAGGACGCAGGGCTGCGTTGCGCGCTCTTTACCAACCCCAGCTTTCCCCAGGGGGCCATCGAGTGCCGCATGGGTTGGGGCGACCTGGCCGACGCCCCCTTTGAGCTTGTCACGCACATGGGAAACGCCACCCGCTGCAAGCCCGATGCCACCTACTATCTAGAACAGCTTGAGGTGATGGGACTCGAGCCGCACGAGGTCCTTATGGTGGGCAACGATCCCAAGCGCGACTTCCCCAGCCCTGCCTGCGGCATCCAAACCGCCTTTGTGGGCCAGGGCAAGCCCAGCCGAGCCACCTGGCGCGGAACCATGGAAGACTTCGCCCGCGACTTTAACGCCGTAGTAGAAGCCTTTTACGAACACCAAATAGCCGACGAACTGTCGTAGGACCCCTCACTCGCTCCAAACAAAACAACGCCGCAGGTTGAGCATAAGCCAGCGAAAACGCCCCTAAGCGAGCAATGTGCCTTGAAAGAGGAGGGCATAGGCCTTTTGGCCATGCCCGACGATTGAAAGGTAGATTGCCGCTTAGGGGCGTTTGCAGCGTCGACCGGTTACGCGGTTTGGTAAAACCGCGTAACTAACAAACCTGGGTTTTGCCGATCATGATGTTGAGGATCTCGATGTCGGTGTCCTTCATGCCCACGCGGCCTACGTAGCCCATGCTGGCGATCGTCTGCTCGACGGTATCCTGAATGAGGCCCTCACCGGCGCGGAAGCCGCGGCCTTGCATGGCCATATCGTGGCCCAGAATCGCCGCATCGACGGCAGCCGAGATCTTGGCGGCACAGCTC
>CALINZ010000082.1 GCA_938045085.1 uncultured Collinsella sp.
AACTTCTACCGATGCGTCATCAGTCCCCCGCCTGCGAAGGCGCTCAACGATAAGGCCAAGAGGTTCATCCAGCAGCATTGGCATTCCGTCTCTCTAAAACGATAGATTTATCTCTCTAAAGTATAGTATATCTCTCTAACTTTAGAGAGATAAGCACCTTATTTTAGAGAGACATTTAGAGAGATGTATCGAATTCACTGTTAGATAGCCCAATGTTATCTCTTTAACTGGCTTTCTCTTTAGAGAGACAATTAGAGAGACGAGCGCGACCTCTCTAATCAAGGGCACCACTCTTTAAGGTGCACACTCCCTAACCGTGCCCTAAGTTGCGGTGAAATAACTCACGATTAGCCTGCCAAAAAGGGATAGGTTTATTTTGGCAGGTTTTATCTGGGGAAACGCAAACAGGGCCGCGACACCTATATGGCGTCGCGGCCCTTTTCCTTGGAGAAGGATCGATTGATTGAACGGGATGACCGTTCTAGTCTTCGAGTCCGCTATTGATGAGCTCCGCAATCTCAACGGGATCGGTGCTCGCGCGCACCTTGTCGCGGAAGCCGGCGTCCATCAGCATTACGGCAGCCTTGGAGAGCAGGCGCAGATGCGTGGTTCCAGCCTCGCCGGCAGGCACGTACAGCGCGAGCGCAACATCGACGGGCACCCCATCGAAGCTCGGCCATTCAACGGGCTCGGTCAGTTTAAGCACGGCAACGCCCGGCGTGTGGATCGCGTCGCTTTTGGCATGCGGAACGGCAAAACCGGCGACAAGGCCGGTCTCGGCCTCGTTCTCGCGAGCAATGAAGGCGGCCTCTACGGCAGATGCGTCATCGGCAAAGCCGAGCTCGATGGCCTGCTCGGACAAATAATGTAGGGCGTCCTCGCGCGAGGCGGCGGTATACCCGATTGCCACTTGGTTGGCAGATACAAATCCCATGGAAACCTTCCTTACAACACGGACCTGACCGCAGCTTCGATGCCGTCGGCGTCCAAACCGTACTTGTGCAGCAAATCGACCGCAGGGCCGGACTCGCCATACACATCGCGCACGCCGACGCGACGCATCGGCACCGGATGCTGCTCCGCGAGCACCGAGGCCACGGCCTCGCCAAGACCACCGATAATCGAATGCTCCTCGGCAGTGACCACACGACCGGTCTTCTTGGCGCTGGCAACCACCAGGCGCTCATCAAGCGGCTTGATCGTGTGCATATTGATGACCTCGGCATCGATACCATCGGCAGCGAGCGCCTCGGCAGCCTCAAGCGCCTCGGCGACCATAAGGCCACAAGCGATGATGGTCACATCGGACCCCTCGCGCACGACCACGCCGCGACCAATCTTGAACTCATAGTCCTCGTGATCGTTAAT
>CALINZ010000083.1 GCA_938045085.1 uncultured Collinsella sp.
CCCTAAAAAATGCACAGTTTAATCCAGTTAAACAAAAAGCTAGCACAGCGCAAGTGCCACCCCTGTCGCGAGCGGAGCGTTCAACTATTAGATGAACGTGCACGGCACCTTGTTGAATTACAATATGCTTCGCGACATGCGTCATGCGTGCGCATCAAATACGTCATGTCCACTTCGAAAGGACCAGCCATGAGCAACGCCTGTAAATTACTCAAAATCCTATCGTTCCTCTTCTTTGTCGTCGGCATTCTAAGCGCAGGCATGGGTGCTACAGCGCTCTTTGCAGGCAGCGCGGCAGGCGATATCACGAGTGCCATGATCGTCTCTTGCGTCGTCGTCATCGTATTGGGCGTCGTCGAAATTGTGACCGCTGTCTTTGGCATCCGCGCGGCAAATAATCCCGCCAAGGCTGGCGTTGTCTGGATCTGGTCCATCGTCTGCCTAGCATGTTCGGTCATCAGTCTGCTTCTCTCCCTGCCCCTCTTGGGTGGGACCGGCTCAAGCATCCCCGATTTTACCGGCCTGATTGTCAGCATTATCTACTTTGTACTCGCCAACCGCGTCAAGAAAGAGGGCATGGACCGTTTGAGCTAAACCGCATCCGTGTCAATCGCTCAGCGACTCTGGTATATACGCCAATAAAAAGGGCCGATCGCGCATCTCCGCGGTCGGCCCTTTACGTTTGCCCAGATAAAACCTACCAAAATAAACCTGTCCCTTTTTGGCAGGTTGCTAGCTGTGGCGGTACTCGGCGATGATGAAGTCGATGTCGGTTTGAAGGGTATCGAGGTTTGCCAGGCGCTCTTTGTCGGCGGGGCGCGTGCGGTAGTAGTAGGGCGTCATCTGAAATACGGCTTCGATGTCGGCCTGCGTCTGGAGGGTAATAGAAGCTGTCACGCGCTGCGTACCGACAAGCCCGAGCTCAGTGGCCTGCGGCAGCTTCTCATCGTTAAGGTACGGCGTGTCGTAGAGCACCTCCTTGAGCCCAAAGAGATGGCGGGCGCCCGGCACCACGGTGTAGAGCGAGCCCTCGGGCGCCAGCACGCGGGCAAACTCGCGCTCGTTAAAGGGAGCAAAGAGCTCGGTCACCATATCGAAGGCGCCATCGGCCACGGGGATATCCTTCATGTTGGCCACAAAAAAGGTCGCATCGCCACGCTTAGCGGCTAGGCGCACCATCTCTTTGCCCAGGTCGAAACCGTAAGCATCCACGCCCGGCACCGCGCCCATGGCACTCGTGTAATAGCCCTCGCCGCAGCAAATATCGAGCAAGGCCAGCGGCTTGTCCGACGTAGCCGCGCACCGCTGAGCTCGTTCGCGCACCAGCTCAACCATCGTATCGCGCAACGGCGCATAGTATCCGCGGTTCAGAAAGTCACGACGACTGCGCGCCTGCGACTTGGGATCACCCATGGAGTCGCCGCTCTTGGACGAGCGCAGAAGATACA
>CALINZ010000084.1 GCA_938045085.1 uncultured Collinsella sp.
CGGCAATGCTGTCCTCGCCGGCATGTAAGCGCATGCGTGCCACGGCCGTCGCAAGCGCCGGATCATCTGCCGCGCGATCCAAGGCGTCCTTGAGGAGCGCCGCGATCACGCAATCCTGCTCATACAGATCGACGGTAAAGCCCGCGGCCGCTAACAGCAGCGAATCCTCGCCAAAGCCTGCCGTAGCGTCAATCGCCCATGGTCGCTCGATGCCCTTTGTGCGCGCAGCCTTTACCAGCAGCTCTTGTTGCAGACGGCCCTGCTTGAGTCGCGGCAGCATGCGGCCAAAATCGGCACGCAGCTCCATCGAGCCATCGGTGAGCGTGAGGCCCTCGGACTTCCCGGTCAGCTCAAGCCCCGCGGCCCGAGCAACAGAAAAGGGATCGACGACGCCCATGGATACTCCTTAACAAGCAAAACGAATACGTGAGCGCCGTTTATGCCAGCACCCAACCGTCCGCTATTGTCCCACATGCGACATGGCCCACCGCCCATTGCAGAATGAGGGCATCCATTTAGCGGTAAAGCACCAAATCCCGTCAGGATTGCCCTCCACCTCAACCCTGCGTTTACCCGCCGCTTCGCGGCTGTTCCATACTTGCCCGTCCGTATCATTAAAGGACTGAACATTCGTCGTGAGGAATGCAAATGGACCATTCAGTCACACGCCGAAAGGCCTGCCGGTTGGCAATCTCGGCAGCCGGAGCCACACTGGCAGCTGTGGTACTGCCAGCCTGCTCGAACAGTCATTCCGGCATGTCCGGCAAGGCCAGGCTGAACGTAGGCGTCCGCTCGGATATCGTCGGGTTTAGCGAGCGTAATCCCAACAACGGCAAATACTACGGATTCGAAATCGACCTCGCCAACGAGTTGGCAAACCGTCTTGGCTATGGAGGCTGTTCGTTTATATCCGTAACGCCCGAGTCACGCGAAGAAATGCTCTCGTCGGGAAAAGTCGATTGCCTGATCGCGTGCTACTCGATAAGCAACGAACGCAAAAAGCTGTTTGACTTCTCTGCCGCCTATTACACCGACTCGGTAATTCTTGTTGTCGAAAATACATCGCTCATTCAATCCTTCTCCCAGCTTAAGGGCGGAACAATTGGCACGGTATCCGGAACAAACGCTGCACCTCAACTTGCCGCGAAGTTTTTGGAGCTGGGGCTTTCGGACGGCATCCCCCAGCAGCAGGATGCCAAGAGCGGCAACATTGACTACGACACATGGCATCTGAGCCAATATGCAAGCTACGCTGAGCTTTCCCGCGCATTGGAAGCCGGCGACGTCGACGCCATGGCGACCGATGGCGCAATTGCCAAAACCTATCTCGATGACGAGCGCACCGTCCTGCCCGATTTTGGCATCAACCCACAGCGCTACGCCGTCGCAACGCAGAAGGGCTCTGAGCTTTCACCCAAACTTGCCGCCGAAGTACGCTCAATGCTCAAAGACAAAACAATCGATACGCTCATCGAGAAATGGAACTAAGGAAGTCCACCCATGTCCAAGCGACTAAAACAGAAGTCCGTGGCGCTTGCCATTGCCGTAGCCGTCTGCACGTTAGCGATGGGACTCCTACTCGCCTCGATGCAAACGCGTCTATCGCAAGAGGAATACGCTTTAGAATTCGATCGCGTTGCCGCCGAACTCCCCGATCTCGTTAAAACGGCCCAGTCGGAAACGAAAGACAACACCCAAACATTTGATGACCTGTATCGCACGCGTGCCGCAAGCATCGCATTTATGGCGGCCAACGATGCCGGTTATGAAGCGACCGATGCCAAAATGGCCGAGTTCAAGGACCTGCTCAAGGTCGATAACGTTCTCGTTACCCGACGTGACGGCTCCATCATCGCCAAAGCGGCTGACACCAAAGCCGATTTTAGCCGTGCCCGCTTCAACCAGCTACGTCAGTGCTTCGAGACCGGCAAGCCCTCCGATCCAGTTGAGGTCGATCTTCCCGATCAAGACTGGCTCATGCGATACTATGCCGCCAAAATCGATGACGACACCATGGTCATCGTAGAGCAAAATCCCCAAGAGCTGCACGCCCTTGTCAAGGACACCGGCTCGGCCGAGAGCATGCTCAAGAACATCTCGCTCGGCAGTCACGGATATGTCCTCGCCGTATCGGCAAAAACACACCTGATCACCTACCATCCCGATCAGAACATGATAGGTACCGATGCACTCGACAACGGCATCGACGTGGGCAATCTTGAAGACGGCAAGACATTCATCACTTCCGTCAAAAACACAAGCCTGTATTGTCGCGTCAAGTTGGTCGATGACACCTATTACATTCTCGCCATCCCCGAAAGCGATACCGCCTCCGTGCGCAACATCACCGTGGGCGTCATCCTCTTTGCCTTCATCGCAGTCGTCGCCGCTGTGGCACTCTATGACCTGTTTGTCCTAGCGGATGACGAACATGACGACCACGACCATCACGAATACGTCAAGATCGGTCGCGGCCTTCGGTTTAGCCCCTCCGTGGGCAGGCGCGCAACAGCCTTGTCCATTGCAGGACTCGTCTTACTTTTGGCAGTAACCTTCTATATGCAAACGCTCTTTGCCCTTTCGAGCCAGGCGACGGTCAATCGGGAGCGCTTAGAGCAGATTGATCAAACGCTCAAAAATAATGCGCTGCGCGAGGATGAACTTACGAGGCAATATAGCGAGCACTATGCCACTGCCTGCCACATTATCGCCTACATCGTTGAGCACAATCCAGAGCTCGCCACGCGAGCCGACCTGCACAGCATGGCAAACACGCTCAACATCGAGTCAATTTATCTCTACGACGGCGACGGCAATATGACAAGCTCGAGCACATCGCAGCGATCCTACAGCCTTTCGACTAAGTACGGTGACTCCTCCTACGAGTTCCGCTCGCTTTTGGGCGGCAAGGATGAATATATACAGCCTCTCTCTATCAACAGAACCACCGGCGAGACATATCAGTACATCGGAGTCGCACTCTACGATCAGGATGGCATTGCAGACGGAATCGTGCAGATTGCCGTGCGCCCCATGCGCTTAGAAGAAATGCTCAAGAGCACCAAGATCGACGCAGTGCTCGATGGCATCAAGGCGGGCGCCGGAGGCTTCGCCTTTGCAATCGAGAAAAAAGACGGTACCGTCGCATATCATCCCAACGACCTTCTTCTTGGGAAAAAAGCATCCGAAATAGGACTGACTGACGAGCAGCTTGCAGATGGCTTTAGCGACTTCGTCTACATCGACAACCAAAAACTCTACGCCTCCTGCTTGGAGACTGGCGACTATTACGTTTACGTCGCGGCACCCGAAGACTCCTTTATGCACCAGCGCGTTCCGCTCACAATCGCAACCGGAATCATCGCCGCCATTTGCTTTGCCCTTATCTACCCGTTGCTGACGCTCGACACCATAAAAGTCGAAGAAAAGCGTTCGAAGCACGAAGGCGATTTCGCGACAAGACGGCACAACATCACCGTCACGACGTCCGACGGCCGTGTCAAACACAGCGAAAGCGCCATTAGCCGATGGCTCAACATCTCCTTTAAATGGGAGGACAAAACCCCCGAGCAAAAACTCGGCACAGTCCTTAAATGGTTTACCGGCATCGCGGTGTTTATCGTCTTTTTGGCCGTCTTGTTTAAAGACACTCTGTTTGGTCCGCGTTCGGTATTTACCT
>CALINZ010000085.1 GCA_938045085.1 uncultured Collinsella sp.
CGATCGACGTCAGGGCCTGGTTCGTAGACTCGGACATGACGGCAAAGGTGACGTTACCCACGATCAAGTACAGCGGGTACATCTCGGGCGTAATTGAGCCATTGCGGCCCTGGGCGAAAATCGTCGAGAACACGATGGCCATGACGATCATCATCAGCAGCGGGTTGAGCACCGACCATGCGACGCCCAGAACGCTACGGCGATACTTGATCTTAAAATCCTTGGTAACCAGCTGACGAAGGATAAACGCATCCTTCTCAAATTCGTTCTTAGCAAACGTCGCAGGCAGACTGCGAGTTTCTTGTTGCTTTGTCTGATCCGACACGGATGCAACTCCTTTACTCGTAATCGTTGACAAACGAACAGTATAGACCCGCTCCTAGCACCGGAAGGCGGCATTGCGAAACTGGAAAACTATCCCACAACATCGTTTTCGGGACTTCTTCCATCAGACAGCATGCCGCGGGCGACCACCACAAGCACGGCAGGAAGACCAAATTGAGCAGCCACGATATAACGAGGCCAGTACCAAATAGGACTGGCAATAAAGAGCGTCCCGTACAACAACAAAAATGGCAAAAGCGGCAAAGCAAACCTTGCGCGACCACAAGACACCAACAGTGCTGTCGAAAACATGAGCAACCAAAAGACAACGGCGCCAGGAATAGACCAAGCGCTCAGTCCAATCGCCACATCAACATCATCGCCGAGGGGCGCAAGCAAGTTGCGAAATGAAACTCCCGTAGAAGCCTTTGCGTCGGCCACAAGGTTATACGGAACGCCCATGAGGAAGTTTTCAGGCAGACCGTCAGCACCCTTTACATTTGGGGCCCAAAAACCAAACGTCTGCAGTTCCCACGCCTCAAAGTATATCGAAGGGTTACGCGAAAGCATCGAGGCCCAATGAGCCCAGAATCCATCCTTTAAATGGTCCGAATTAAAGTCATCATTCCATTTAAGCGGATCGATAATACTGGGGTGGTAAACCTCTTTGTAACGATCAAGCGGGAGCAGCTCGTTCATATAAGAACGGTCGGACTCGGACATTCCGCCATCGAGCGCGGCAACGCGAGCCATCTGAGCAAGCGGAATACCCACTGACTCAACATCCTCCGATGGAACAACGCCCAGAGCCGAGTACACGGGCCCCGTAATAACCAAGCATGTGACAAGCGCAAATCCAAGAGATACGGTCAAACGAGAGGCAGGTTTCATCGGGGCAATGCAGCCGAGTCGGCCCAAAGCTACAACTATCGCAAGCACCACGAATAGCGCAGCGCAAATATACAAACCGTTATTCCGTAGAAGCATAACGCCCAACGCTAGGGCACCAAAAACGAGCAAACGCAACGCGCTCGACCGGGAATCCTTTCCCGTGACGGCATCGGCAAGCATGGTCACCATCAAGACAAGACAGCAGGAAAACAACGGGTCTTTCCAAAGCGCCACAGAATAAAGAGCGCAATACCGTGACAAGCCAAAATAGACTACGAGCAGCCAAGACCAGCGAGAGGAGACCCCCAAGCGGGAAGTCACCCAAATTGAAAGATAGCCAAACGTGCTGGCAACACAGGCCATCTGAAGCACCGTTAGCAAGGCAACGCCCACCGAAGGGCTCATCCCCATGAGGCCTGCAATTTTGATACAAGCAGCCATCATCATGGTGAATGCAACCGGATGATGGTTGCTCAAAGGGTTCCACCCCATAATCTGAGCAAACGACGAGAAGGTGTCCCAAAAAACAGACCGGGACAATACCTCAGGAAGAACGGGAGATACAAAAGAAATATCACTAGAGCACGGACCGCAACAGATAGGAGTCGAATGGACGAGTCGCCATCATTAGCCCGCAGCGAATCTTTGCAGAAAACACAGCAGCGGTAACGACAAGACAGCTGAACAAGCACTGACAAGACCCAAAAGACCAGCGCCGACATCACCCAAAAAGCAACAAAATCAATCGCGGAATACGGCTCAATATAGTTCTCGTAAATCCCGCCGGCAATTACCGGGTCAGTCACGCGAATATGCGCTCCCAGCACAAGAACAAACGAAAATACAAGGGAAATCACTAAGCAGCAAGCTCTACCAACAACAGACGGAAATGCAAAATCCCTGCACGCAAACTTATTGAAATAAACCAATGATGCGATTATCGCAACACATGCCAAGACAGATGGAAACAGGTCGAAGGAACCACTACAATACGTCACCGTAGCGATGCTTGCTGCAAACAGCAAAACAGCACGTGTCACATCTAATAACCTGAACTCTCGAATCAATGCGCCCATCCTAACCACGAAACAAACGATTCGATTGTACGCGACCAAAGGAACCTTCATGGCCGAGCAAACGATTGCCGTTATTATCCCCTGTTACAACGAGGCAGTCACCATCGGAAAAGTCATCGACGACTTTCACCGCGAGCTTCCGCAAGCGACGGTCTATGTCTATGACAACAACTCGTCAGACGATACCTCACACATCGCCACCGGGCACGGCGCCACGGTCCGCTTTGAGCCCCGTCAGGGAAAGGGCAACGTATGCCGCCAGATGTTTCGCGACATCGACGCCGATTGCTACCTGATGGTCGACGGCGACGACACCTACCCCGCCGAGGCGGCCAAGGCCCTCTGCGAGCCCATCCTTAACGGTACGGCCGACATGACCGTAGGCGATCGCCTTTCAAACGGCACCTACGCCGAGGAAAACAAGCGCGCCTTCCACGGCTTTGGCAACAACCTGGTCCGCGCCATGATCAAGTGGATCTATGGCTACAGCTTCGATGACGTCATGACCGGCTACCGCGCCATGAGCCGCCCGTTCGTTAAAACCTTCCCAGTGCTTTCCGAGGGCTTTCAGATCGAAACCGAGCTCTCGATCCACGCCGTCGACCACCGCTGGCGCATCAAAGATGTGCCCATCGAGTACCGCGACCGTCCCGAGGGTTCCGAGTCCAAACTCAACACCGTGAGCGACGGCATTAAAGTCGTTGCGATGATCGGCACGCTGTTCAAGGACTACCGCCCGCTGAAGTTCTTCAGCCTCGTTGCGCTTCTGTTCGCGGTATTCGGCCTCGCCCTGGGCATGCCCATCGTTGTCGAATATTTCCAGACCGGCCTCGTCCCGCGCTTCCCCACCGCTATGCTCGCCGCCTCGTTTATGTTCCTGTGCGGCCTGAGCCTTGCGACCGGCTTCATCCTAGATTCTGTAGCAAAGGTCGAAAAAAAGCAGTGGGAGATCAACGTGTACAGCAAATACGCCTACGACGACCAGCCCGGCCACCCTACTTCCATGCCAAGCGAGAGGTAGATCTTCCGCAAAATACTATTGGCACCACTGCGCAGATAGCCACCAACAAGAAAAGCCGCCGTTAAAGAACGGCGGCTTTTACTCTCGAAAAGTTAATAGCGGCTAGAGCGTCTTGATGTACTCCCCCAGCTCTTCCTCCCAGTCGGGCATGTGGAAGCCGGCAGCCTCGAGCCTGGACAGGTCGAGCGCGGAGTGGACCGGGCGCGGGGCGACGGGGCCCGCGGCGCTCGCGTAGTAGTCGGCGGTCGAAACCGGCACGACCCTGTCGCCGTTGCCGTTGGCGGCCTCGAAGACGGCGCGGGCGATATCGGCCCAGGACTTGACGGCGCCGGAGCCGGTGCAGTCGTAGGTGCCGTAGGGGGCGTGCGTCCCCAGCACGTGGAAGATGGCCTCGGCCATGTCGCGCGTGAAGGTCAGGCGGCCCAGCTGGTCGTCAACGACCGTGACCTGCTCGAGCCCGTCCTCGGGGTCGGCGACGCGGTCGGACAGGCCCTTCATCGTCTTGACGAAGTTGCGGCCCTCGCCGATGACCCAGGAGCTGCGCATGATGTAGTGGCGCGGGCACCCGGCCACGGCGATGTCGCCGGCGGCCTTGGTCTGGCCGTAGACGGACAGCGGGGAGAAGGGCTCGTCCTCGTCATGCACCTCGGCGGTGCCGTCGAAGACGTAGTCGCTGGACACGTGGACGAGGGTGATCCCGTGCTCGGCGCAGGTGCGGGCGAGGAGGGCGGGGCCGGTCGCGTTGGCCTTCCAGGCGGTCACGCGGCCCTCGGGGGTCTCCGCCCTGTCCACGGCGGTGTAGGCGCCGCAGTTGATCACGGTGCCGTAGAGCGACCAGTCGTACTGCGCGTAGGCCGCCGGGTCGGACATGTCGAAGGTGTCGATGTCGCAGAAGTCGAAGTCCTTGGCGACGCCGCGCTCCTCGGCGAGCGCACGCACCGCATGCCCCAGCTGGCCGTTGCAGCCGGTGACGAGCGTCCTCCTGGGCGCCATGGGGACGACGTCCTTGAGGTACGGGTGGTTGAGGTCGGCCTCGGAGACGGTGGCCTCGTCGAGCGGGATCGGCCACTCGATGGCGAGCTCGGGGTCGGCGAGGTTCACGAAGGTGTAGGTCCTCTTCAGCTCGAGGGACCAGTGGGCGTCCACCAGGTAGGTGTAGGCGGTGCCGTCCTCCAGCGCCTGGAAGGAGTTGCCCACGCCGCGCGGGA
>CALINZ010000086.1 GCA_938045085.1 uncultured Collinsella sp.
TGCAGGGCATCCTCGTTTTCCTGCGGCAAGATCGAACACGTCGAATAGACGAGTGTACCGCCCGGTTTGAGGGCTCCCATGGCGCGGTCCAGAAGCGCGCGCTGCGAGCGGGCACACTTAATGAGCAGCTGCTCGGTGAGGCCGCGCAGACTTTTCTCGTTGCCGCTGATGACGGTGCCCGTACCGGTGCAGGGGGCGTCGAGCAGAATACGGTCAAAGCGGAAGAACTCGTCAAGCTCGCGCGCGTCAATACGCATGACGGGTACGTTTTTGGCGCCCTGGCGGCCCAAGTTGGCCTCGAGCTTTTCGGCACGGGGAATGCTCATCTCGCAGGCGGTGAGGTGTGCCTGGCCCTGGGTGAGGGCGGCGATCTGTGTCGTCTTGCCGCCGGGGGCCGCACACATGTCCAGGATGTCCTCGCCGGCACGTGCGCCCAGTACCAAAGGCGGCATCATGGACGACAGACTCTGCAGGTAGATCTTGCCGTCACGGTAGATGTCGAGGTCCCACAGATCGGATACCTGCGCCTCGGGCAGGATGAGGGCGTCCGGGTACCAGGCAACGGTTTGGTGGGCGATGTCGGCTGCGTCGAGCGCGGCGGCGATGTCCTCGGCGGTCGCCTTGAGCGTGTTGGCGCGCAGCGTGACCGGGCGCGTGGCTGCGGCGCCGAAGCCCTCAATCACGAGTTGGGCATCGGCGGGTGCATAGGCGCCGGCGACCGTGTCGACCATAAAGCGCGGCAGGTCGACGGCGCAGGGAAGGGCGGCAAGCTGGTCGGAAAGCTCGGTAGCGGCAAACTGCCTGAGCTTGAGCTCGGGCTTAACCTGCTTTTTTTGCTTGCGACGACGCGGCTTGGACATCCGTCTTTCCTTCCCATTCCATTAAAAGTAGTCAATTTGGGACGGGGCTATTTTAGCTGCCCGTCCGTTTCGGCAGGCGTTGCAGTTAAATTTGGGACGGGGTAGCTAAAATAACCCCGTCCCAAATTGACTACTCTGCCTTGGCGATTGCCTAGTACTGGCTCTCGTGCTTGCTAAAGAAGTCGAAGCGCGGGGGCAGTGGCCTCACGCGGTGCTCGCCGGGCTTCTCGCCCAGGCTCTCCACAAACTCGTCCGTGGAGGCAAAGATGTTGTCCCAGCTAAAGAAGGCGACCGGGTCGACGTCGAAGTACTCGCAGATGAGCTCGCAGCCGGCCGGGACGATGCCGTGCATCAGAACGGTCGCCATGCGCAGCTCGGTAAAGGCATCGACCAGGGCCTGCTTCATGGCGGCGTTGGCCGGCTCGCCCTCGAGCTTGTTGGCGGCCTTGGAGGCATCGCTCCAACGCTTGTTGGCGGCGCGCAGGTAGTCGTCGCACACGGCGAGCGCGCGGTGCGTCTCGAACTTGTACATGGCCTGCTCAAAGGCAAGGGCGGCCTGCTCGGCAGCCTCGACCACGGCAGCAGAGGCGGCACCGGCCGGAATGCAACCGTTGCGATAGGGGCTCTCGTCGCCCTCCTTGACGGCGACGCCGTAGAAGCAGCTGCGGGCCAGGCGGTTGAACACGCCGGTCAAAAGGGCGCTCTCCTTAAGGGCCGGGTCGATAACGCGCTTGTCGTCGCAGGCGCGCACCTCGTTGCCGTCCTTGTCCTTGCCGGTCACGCGCGTGTCATATGCCTTGGGGCTAAAGCTCACCGGCTTCTCGGACAGGCCGAGCGACAGCCAATGCGCGCGCATCTGCTCGCAGGTGTAGTGGTTGAGCAGGTCGTCTGCCGGCGGGGGAGGCGTCTGCGAGGACGAGCTCGCCTTTTTGCCCATGTAGAGCAGGTGGTAGCAGGCGCTGACGGTGCTCTGCGTGAGGTCCCAGCCCAGGGCCTCCCACATGGCGGTCTGCGCGATGCAGTAGAAGTAGATGTTGTCCTGACCGATGAACTGGTAGATCTGTGCGTCGTCCGAGCACCACCAGTCGCGCCAGTCGAGCGAGCTGTGCTGGTAGGTGGGCGCGGGGACCTGCGTGGAATCGGCGGCGGGTTCGCCCATGAGGGCGGCATCCTGGGCGGCGACACCCTCAGTTACGCCGGCGGCGCGGGCATCGCGGGCGAGCACGGTACGCGTATAGCTGATGGGCGCCCACAGGCTCTCGGGCCAGCACCAGCAGGTGACGTCGTTCACGCCGTCGACCTCGGGCACCGGAACGCCCCAGTCGATGTTGCCGGTGATGCGGAAGGGCACGAGCGCCTTGCCGCTGCGGAAGCGCACGCCGCCGTTGGCGAGCACCGCGTGAGCGTCGTCGCGCTCCTTCCAGTTGGGGAAGGTGACGGTAAAGCTGCTCTTGTTGCCCTCGGGCTCCAGCACGGTGTGCTCGGGCAGCTGGTCCTCGACGGCGTCGAAGGCCTCGCGGAACTTGTTCTGGATGTAGAGCTGTGCCGGTAGCAGCCACTCTTCCATGGTCTTGGAGACCACGGAGCGAACCTGCGGGTTCTGGGCGAGCTTGGCGGTGTAGGTCTTCATAAAGTCGAGGTAGGCCGGCAGGTCAAAGTAGAGGTTGTCGACCGGGCGCAGCTCGGGCACCTCGCCGGTGAGCTGGCTCTTGGGCGCGATGAGCTCCTCGGGCTCAAACTGGTGACCCAGATCGCACTCGTCGGCGTAGGCCTTCTCGGACTTGCAGCCCTGGATGGGGCAGCGGCCGATCACCTGACGGCCATTGAGGAACGTGCCGGCCTTGGCATCGTAGAACTGCAGCGTGGAGCGCTTGGAGATGGTGCCCTGCTCGTGCAGGCGTTTGATAATCTCGGCGGTAACCTCGTTGTGAATCTGGGCAGCCGGCTCAAGGCCCGAGCCGCCGTAGATGTCACAGCTGATGTTGTAGTTGTTGAGGGTCGCGGCTTGGCGGGAGTGATTGGACTCGACGTACTCGTTAATGGACTTGTCGTAGCCTTCGTTCTCCTTGAGCTTGCGGTAGCTCTCCATGATGGGCGAGCCGTAGCAGTCGGTGCCCGAGGTGAAGATGACGTTCTCGCGGCCCAGACGGTCGCGCAGGAAGCGGGCGAAGAAGTCGGCCGGGACAAAGACGCCACCAACGTGGCCAAAGTGAAGGCCCTTGTTGCCGTAGGGCTCGCCGGCGGTAACGATGGCGCGGCGAGGCCAGCTGGGACGGTCGTTCATGGAGTATTTGGATGCCATGGGACTCCTTCGCATATGGTGAGAGCGCGGCCGGGCGCAAGGCCTGGCGACGCGGTGGTCAATTCGTGCATATCATTCGACATTATCGCACATGCGGACGGGTACGTGGCAGGGGCGCTATCCTAAGATGCTATGAATGAGATTTCCAACATACATGCGTTTGAGGACGAGGATTTTCTGCACGCCTGCTTTGTGTGGGGGATGGCAGTGCTTGGCGCATTTGCCGTGTGCCTGGTGCCGGTGTTTATGCTGCTGGGTGGGCCTGCGGACTTGGATGCGGCTGACGCGGGTGGCTGGACGGCCGTTTTGGGCTGGATAGTCGGCTTGGCTGCGGTTTCGGCGGCGTCATTTGCCGTGCACGAGCTGGTGCACAGTGTGTTTTTTAAGCTGCTGGCGCCTGCGGGTGCTCAGGTGACCTTTGGAGCGAATCGCGAGACGGCGATGATCTATGCCTGCGCCGAGGGCGTGGTGTATTCGCGCCGGCGGTACGTGGCGGTTTGCCTGGCGCCGACGGTTGTTGTGACGGTGGCGTTTGCCCTGGGGTTTGCGTTCTCGGGCTATCCGCTGCTGTGCTACCTGGCGGCCGGTTTGCATTTGTCGGGCTGTGTGGGCGACTGGTATTACGTGCGGACCATTTTGCGCGACCGCCGCATTGTCGCCTGCGAGGACACGTCCTTTGGCGTGCGCTTTTTCGCAAGGTAGTCTTTTGGGATGATCTTTCTGGGACGGGGATTAAAAACTCATTTAATC
>CALINZ010000087.1 GCA_938045085.1 uncultured Collinsella sp.
CCGCGAGTTCCTGAATACGATTCACAACAAGAGCAGCGGCAAGAAGGAAGACTTCGATTCTCTGACTGATGACGAAATCATCGATTTGGCCAAACACCTGAAGAAGGGTGTGCCGTTTGCAACCCCCGTATTCGACGGCGCAAGCGAAAGCGATATCCGTGAGATGCTCAATCTTGCCTTCCCGGAAGAAACCGCTAAGAAACTGCACCTGACTCCTTCCAAGACGCAGGCCCAGCTCTTTGACGGACGTACCGGCGACGCATTTGATCGTCCTGTTACCGTCGGCGTGATGCACTACCTGAAACTGCACCACTTGGTCGACGACAAGATCCACGCCCGTTCGACCGGCCCTTACAGCCTGGTTACCCAGCAGCCGCTGGGCGGCAAGGCTCAGTTCGGCGGCCAGCGCTTCGGCGAGATGGAAGTTTGGGCACTGTACGCATACGGTGCTTCCAACGTCCTGCAGGAGATCCTGACCGTCAAGTCCGACGATACCGTGGGCCGCGTCAAGACCTACGAGTCCATCGTCAAGGGCGAGAACGTCCCGGTTCCGGGTATCCCCGAGTCCTTCAAGGTTCTCGTCAAGGAGATCCGTTCCCTCGCACTGGACATCGAGCCCATGCACGATGCCGACGAGGACGCCTCCGCCCCTGTGACCGCCGAGGAGACCTCTGCCCTCGATGACCTGGCTGCGCTCGCCGGCGTTGACGCCGACGTCGAGGCCCAGGATACCGAGACCGCCGAGGCACCCGAGGCTGTCGCCGCCACGACCACTGATAAGGAGTAGTTGACTGTGGCAGATTTCGAAGCTACTGATTTTGACTCGGTAAAGATCTCCCTTGCCTCCGCCGACCAGATCCGTTCCTGGTCGCACGGTGAGGTCAAGAAGCCGGAGACCATCAATTACCGTACCCTCAAGCCCGAGAAGGACGGCCTGTTCTGCGAGAAGATCTTCGGTCCCGCCAAGGACTGGGAGTGCTCCTGCGGCAAGTACAAGGGCATCCGCTTCAAGGGCATCGTCTGCGAGCGCTGCGGCGTCGAGGTCACCTCGGCCAAGGTGCGTCGCGACCGCATGGGCCACATCGAGCTCGCCGCTCCCGTGTCCCACATCTGGTACTTCAAGAGCCCCACGAGCTTCCCGATGAGCCGTATGCTCGACATCAAGTCCAAGGACCTCGAGAAGGTTCTGTACTTTGCCAGCTACATCATCACCGAGGTCGACTACGAGGCTCGCGAGGCCGACGCCGACGACCTGCGCGAGGAGCTCGCCGCCGATCTGGAGGAGATCGATGCCGAGTGCGCCCGCCAGATCGAGTCCCTCAAGGAGCAGGGCAACCCCGAGAACTTCGACGAGTTCTCCGACGAGGAGCCGCTGACCCCCGAGGAGATCGCCTCTGGCATCGTCGACATCGAGGAAGAGTGCAAGGACGAGAAGCAGCTCCGCACGGACGCCTTCAACGCCTTCATGAAGCTCACCGAGCGCGACCTCATCTCCGATGAGCCGCTGTTCCGCGAGATGACCCGTTACTACTCCATGTACTTCAAGGGTGGTATGGGTGCCGAGGCCGTCCGCGACCTGCTCGCTGCCATCGACCTCCCCTCCGAGGCCGAGAAGCTCAAGGCCATCATCGCCGACGAGGACTCCCAGAAGCAGAAGCGCGAGAAGGCCGTCAAGCGCCTCGAGGTCGTTGACGCCTTCCTGAAGGGCGGCAACAGCCCCGCGAACATGATCCTGGATGTCATCCCGGTCATTCCGCCCGATCTGCGCCCGATGGTCCAGCTCGACGGCGGCCGCTTCGCCGCGTCCGACCTCAACGACCTGTATCGTCGCGTGATCAACCGTAACAACCGACTCAAGCGCCTGCTCGACCTGGACGCCCCCGCGATCATCGTGAATAACGAGAAGCGCATGCTCCAGGAGTCCGTGGACGCCCTGTTCGACAACGGCCGTCGTGGTCGCCCGGTCTCTGGCCGTGGCGGTCGCCCGCTCAAGTCGCTCGCCGAGGCCCTCAAGGGCAAGCAGGGTCGTTTCCGTCAGAACCTGCTGGGCAAGCGTGTCGACTACTCCGGCCGTTCGGTCATCGTTACCGACCCCAAGCTGCTGCTGCACCAGTGCGGTCTGCCCAAGACCATGGCGCTGGAGCTCTTCAAGCCCTTCGTCATGAAGCGCCTGGTCGAGCTTGGCAAGGTCGAGAACATCAAGGGCGCCAAGCGCGCTATCGACCGCGGTGCCACCTTTGTGTGGGATATCCTCGAAGAGGTCATCGACGGCCGCGTCGTGCTGCTCAACCGTGCACCGACCCTGCACCGTCTGTCCATCCAGGCCTTTGAGCCGGTGCTGGTCGAGGGCAAGGCTATCCACCTGCACCCGCTGGTCTGCTCGCCCTTCAACGCCGACTTCGACGGCGACCAGATGTCTGTCCACGTGCCGCTGTCCAGCCAGGCTCAGGCTGAGGCTCGCGTGCTCATGCTCTCTGCGAACAACCTGCGCTCGCCGGCATCCGGCAAGCCGGTTAACATCCCTTCGCAGGACATGATCATTGGTGTGTACTACCTCACCCAGGTCCGCGAGGGTCTGCCGGGTGAGAACCACGTGTTCGCCAGCTTCGACGACGCACTGCACGCCTAT
The DNA here is from genome assembly GCA_938045085.1 of uncultured Collinsella sp. Classification (GTDB taxonomy): domain Bacteria; phylum Actinomycetota; class Coriobacteriia; order Coriobacteriales; family Coriobacteriaceae; genus Collinsella. The sequence continues at coordinate 2,630 of CALINZ010000087.1, forward strand.
GACTGCCGTTCCGAGGTCGACATGCAGGCCAAGATTCAGGTTCGCGTGTCCACTGCCGATGCCAACGTCATCAACGAGGACGGCACCCGTATCTTCCGCGTCAAGAACGGCAAGAACGAGTTCGTCGACTACGACGTCACCGGCAACAAGACCGCTCGCTTCGAGACCTCTATCGGCCGTATCATCTTCAACCGCCAGTGCCTGCCCGAAGACTACGAGTTCATGAACTACAAGATGGTCAAGGGCGATGTGGCCAAGCTGGTTGCCGACTGCTGCGATCGTTACCCCGAGGCCAAGGTCGGCCCGATCCTCGATGCCATCAAGTACTCCGGCTTCCACTACGCTACCCGCGCCGGCCTCACCATCTCGGTGTGGGACGCTCTCATCCCTGCAGAGAAGCAGGAGCTGCTCGATCGCGCCCAGGCCAACGTCGACCAGATCAACGAGTACTTCGAGGAGGGCTTCATCAACGAGACGGAGCGCCACATCGAAGTCGTTAACGAGTGGACCGCTTGTACCGACAAGGTCGCAGCGCTCATGCTCGACATGTTCGACGAGGAGAACCCGCTCTACATGATGGCCGACTCCGGCGCCCGTGGTTCTAAGACCCAGCTGCGTCAGCTCGGCGGCATGCGTGGCCTGATGGCAGACATGTCCGGCGAGACGATCGACCTTCCCATTAAGGCGAACTTCCGCGAGGGCCTGCTGCCGCTCGAGTACTTCATTTCGACCTACGGCGCCCGTAAGGGCCTGGTCGATACCGCATCCCACACCTCGGACTCTGGTTACCTGACCCGTCGTCTGGTCGACGTGGCCCAGGACGTCATCGTCCGCGAGGAGGATTGCGGTACGCACGAGGGCGTCACCTACAACCTCATCATCCCCGGCACCACCGACCTCAACACCGACCTCGTCGGCCGTTGCTTCATCGAGGACGTCGTGGCTCCCGATGGCACCGTGCTCTTTGAGCAGGACGGTTACATCGAGAAGGTCGCCGACATCCAGAAGATGGTCGATGCGGGCCTTAAGAAGGTCAAGCTTCGCGCGCTGCTCACCTGCCGCTCCAAGTACGGCGTGTGCCAGAAGTGCTACGGCTGGGATCTTTCCACCCGTCGTCCGGTCGCCATCGGTACCGCGGTCGGCATTATTGCCGCCCAGTCCATCGGCGAGCCCGGTACGCAGCTTACGATGCGTACCATTCACTCCGGCGGCGTCGCTGGCGTCGACGATATTACGCAGGGTCTGCCTACGGTCAGCCGTATGTTCGATATCGTCGGCAACGTCAACGAGAAGATTCTGGGTCGCGAGGCCGAGCTGGCTCCGTACTCCGGTCACCTCTCGATCAAGCCCGAGAAGTCCGAGTACGTGCTGACGCTCACCGACTCCGAGGACCACACCCGTGTCCTCGACGAGCGTCGCGTCCCCGCTTCGGTGCGCTTTATGCCCGAGATCGAGGACGGCTGCGAGGTTCGCGCCGGCGATCAGATCACCAAGGGCTTCGTCAACTTCCGCAACCTGCGCAAGCTGACCGACA
>CALINZ010000088.1 GCA_938045085.1 uncultured Collinsella sp.
TGCATTCCTCGGTGTCACGGCCGATGGCGTGCTCGGGCGCCTCGAGCGGCACGCTGGCGAGCTTGGCGGCACGGGCAGCAAGCGCGTCCATGGAGATACGGATGCCCGGCGCAATCGCTCCGCCAATGTAATAGCCGTCCTCATCAATGACGTCGATATTGGTTGCGGTGCCAAAGTCCACCACGATCGCCGGCGCGTCGTAGAAGGTCTCGGCAGCGACGGCGTTGGCGATGCGGTCGGCACCAACGGCCTGGGGGCGCGCCGCCCGCAGCTTGGTCACGGCCGCCGTCTGCGGTCCGATGACGATGGCGTCCGCCGCGATGCGGTCGGCTACGGCGTGCCACTCACGCGAGAGTTGCGGCACCACGCCAGCAAAGGCGATAGCATCGACCGCGTTGAGCGAAAGGCCGTACATCTTAAAGAAACCCATCAGGCGCACATGGATCTCGTCGGCGGTATAGGAGCGGTCGGTGGGCATACGCCACGACTGCACCAGCTCGTCTCCGTCAAACAGGCCCATGGCCGTCTGCGTATTTCCCATATCGATAGCGAGCAGCATGTCTACTCCCGGTGTTGGCATAAAAGGACGCGCACCATTGTATACGTGCCGTCGACGGCGCTCGGCTTCGATTCGTTTACGGTGATAGGGACTGAGGGGTTTAAATATGAAGGAATTATGCTCTACGAGATTTTCCTTGCCGTTTACCGAACTCCCGCGTAATATTCTTTCTTGCGCACATGAGGCGCCCAGACATTGCGGGGTGGAGCAGTCTGGTAGCTCGCCGGGCTCATAACCCGGAGGTCGTAGGTTCAAATCCTGCCCCCGCGACCAAGAACTTGCAGCTCGTCGGCCTAGTCGGCGAGCTTTTTTGTTATTCCGGGATCGTTTCTTCGGTTCAATTCTCGGCCTCTCAAACAAAATCTCGATCTGTAACATCTAGACCCGATTTGGGCGGCTAGGTGTTACAGATCGAGATATACCGGTGGGTGGGTCGTGTTTGTCTAAATCTGTAACACGAGGGACGGATTTTGCCGAGTTGTTGTTACAGATTGAGATTTTCTAGCAGGCGGGTTTGGTTTGTCTCGATCTGTAACAGTAAGACCCAGTTTTACCGCGTAACTGTTACAGATTGAGACAAACCGACGGGCCGCCCCGCCCACCCCCATCCACCTGCCGCCACCTGATATTCGCCGATTTCCGTTGTGCCGCTGTGCCCCCATGCCATATCCTCTAGACAACTACGCGGCATCATCGCCGCCGCGCCTACAAGAGAGGAATGTCCATGACCGCACCTGCACCCAAGCTGCTCCAGCCCATTACGGTTGGCCCCCTTGAGCTCAAAAACCGCATTATGTTTCCGCCGCTGACCACCGGCTACGAGGAGCGCGACGGTTCCATCGGCGAGCGCAGCCTGGCTTTTTACGAGCGCCTGGCCCGTGGCGGCGTGAGCTACATCGTCATCGGCGACGTCGCTCCCGTCATGACCGCGAGCCCCACGCCCAAGCTGGCAACCGACGCCCAGATCCCCACGTTTAAGGCCCTGGCCGACGTCGTCCACAAGCACGGCGCCAAGGTCGCGCTGCAGCTGTTCCACCCCGAGTACGATGTGCCCGGTGTCGGCCGCATGGTCATGGGATCCATGGCCGCCGCCAAGGCCGCGCAGGAGGCCAAGGCCGCCGGCGACGAGGAGACCTTTGCCGCCAAGATGGCCGAGTCCAACGAGATCCGCAACCAGGCCTACGCCAAGCTGCACCACGACATGCAGCACTTTGTGAACGAGGCGAGTGTGGAGCAGCTCACCCAGATCAAGGAGGCCATCGCTGCCTCGGCCGCTCGCGCGCAGCAGGCCGGCATCGACGCCATCGAGGTCCACGGCGACCGCTTGGTGGGTTCGCTGTGCTCGGCTATCCTCAACCAGCGCACCGACGAGTACGGCGGCTCGTTCGAGAACCGCGTTCGCTACGCGCTCGAGGTCGTCGCCGCCATTAAGGAAGCCGCGCCGCAGCTGATGGTGGAGTACAAGCTCCCCGTGATCATGGAGAACCCCGACGGCACGCCGCGCGGCAAGGGCGGCCTGCAGCCCGACGAGGCCTGCGAGTTTGCCAAGCTGCTCGAGGGCGCGGGCATCGACATGATCCAGGTCGCGCAGGCCAACCACACCGGCAACATGGGCGACACCATTCCGCCCATGGGCGCCATGCCCTACAACTGGACGCTGCCGGTGGCTGAGCGCGTCAAAGCCCTGGTTTCCGTGCCGGTGGCCACCGTCGGCCGCGTTGTCTCGGTCGAGGCCGGCGAAAAGATTCTGGAAGACGGCGCGGCCGACATCATCGCCTATGGCCGCTCGCTCATGTGCGACCCCGACATTGCGCTGAAGGCTGCCACGGGTGAGCCCATCCGCGAGTGCCTCAACTGCAACAAGGGCTGCGTCGACGCGATTCAAAACCGCAAGTACATCTCGTGCGTGCTCAATGCCGAGAACGGCGACGAGGCGACCATCGCCATTAAGCCGGGCGAGGGCGACAAGAAGATCGCCGTGGTGGGCGGCGGCATCGCCGGCCTGGAGGCCGCGCGCGTGGCGGCCAAGCGCGGCTACGATGTGACCGTCTACGAGGCGAGCGATCACTTGGGCGGCCAGATTGTGCTGGCGGCCGCGCCCCCGCGCAAGGACGAGATCATGCGCTCGGTCGAGTATTACGAGAAGATTCTGCCCGGCCTGGGCGTGAAGGTTGAGCTCAACCATGCCGCTACCGCCGAGGACCTCAACGCCGCCGACGCTGCGATTGTGGCCGTGGGCGCGCACGACGTGGTCATCCCCGTTCCGGGTGCCGACTCGGACAAGGTCGTCTCGAGCTGGGATGTGCTGGCCGGCAAGGTGGAGCTTACGGGCCGCGTCGCCGTCATTGGCGGTGGCCTGGTGGGCACCGAGACTGCCGAGTACCTGCTGCAGCACGGCTGCGAGGTGGCGATCGTGGAGATGCTCGACAAGATTGCCGCGGGCGAGTCCGAGACCATTCTGCCGCTGATTATGAGCGACTTTGCCGAGCACAACGTGGAGCAGCACGTGAAGACCCGCCTGACCGCCATTACCGACGAGGGCGTGGAGGCCATTCGCACCACCGAAGACGGCGCCGAGGAGCCGGTGAAGATCACCTGCGATTACGTGGTGATGGCCGTGGGCTCCAAGGCCAACGCGTTTGACCTGGATGGCGTGACGGTGCCCGTGACCTGCGTGGGCGACTGCTCGGGCGAGCGCACCGCCGACATCGCGAGCGCCATTCGCACGGCGTATCACGCGGCCAACGAGCTGTAGTTGAACATCGCGGCCAGGCGGGGCGGCAGCACGGACCTGCCTCGCCCGACTGCGTCCCATCGGGTGTCAACCGGGGCGGGGTCTGCAAGCGCAGCAGGTCCCGTCCTTTTTGTTTTGCTCGGGTGGATGGCAATGCGCGGTAATCATGAGAAGTGAGGCGTCACTGCCCTGCAGGCCGCTCAAAATTATTGGGGGGGTTAATAATTATTCCCTCTAGACCAAAGGACATAAAGAGATGCCAATTTTGTTGGCAAACGAATGACGATTAGCTGCGAGCTAGCTACCAGCGTAAATAATCGATAAAGAAACGCCGTAAATAGGTGTCAAATGCCCAGATAATGCCGCGTCTATTTTAATTAACTGCTTTGAGCAAACAGCAAAATGCTACTATCTAGCGTGCACGTAAGAAAGCAGATTAACGGTTAAGGCTAAGAAGTGGCAGGTATGTCGGAAGCAACTAGGACTCGCACGCATGCGCCCGAGGTTAGGCAGCGTGCCGTCGAGATCCTCCAAGAGGGGGTCGGTCACCGCGCCCTCGCTGCAAAGCTTGGCATTCCCCAGGCCACGGCTCGTCAGTGGGCCCGTGCATATGCCGTGGGCGGTGCCGACGCTGTGCTCAACGCGGGCGCTCGCCATCACACCTATTCGTACGACGTAAAGCTCGCCGTGGTTAAGGACCGTCTGGAAAACGGCCTGACGGTTCGCGAGGCCATGATCAAGCACAAGATTCCCAGCGAGTCTTCGGTCAAGGCTTGGTGTCGTCAGTATCGCGATGGCGGCGCCGACGCGCTTATCGATAAGCCGCGCGGTCGCAAGCCGCGCGTTAAGCAGGCAGAGTAGCAAGAGGGTGCGCCCACAGGGGCGCATTTTTCTTGCTGCCCCTCTGCTCCAAAGCGGCCGTGCCCTTGCCCTGTACGCCTAAAACTCCCCAGTTGACCGAAAACCTGCCGCCGCTACTCCTCAATTGAGCTATAACGTTAAACAATTGCAGCGTTTTTGCATGGGGGAGTGATGGTATGACGCTACTGTATTTCCTTACCCTGTTTCCGCTGGTACTGGCGCTGGGCATGCTGCTCGCGCGCGGTGATCGCGCCCGCGATGCGGTGGGGCTCATAGGCTCCGGCATTATTATGGCGGTGACAGTTGTAGTCACCGTCATGTTTTTTGACACGGGTCCGCAGAGCTTTGAGGTTGCCCCCGGCACCTCGCATGCGCTCTCGATCATCAGCTCCGCCATCGATGTCGTCCTGTGCGCCGTCATCCTGTACAACGCATACAAATATAGGAACGCGCTCACCACGGTGCTCGGCATAGTCCAGCTGGTGGGCTCGCTCACCTTTGCAGCCATGACGCTGCCCGCGGCCGAAGCCGTCACGGCGACGCCGCTCTACCTGGACTACATGAGCGTAATCATGGTCCTCGCCGTCGGCATCGTCGGCAGCCTCATCTGCGTGTATGCCCTGGGTTACATGAAGGACTTCCAGGCCCACGACGAGCACGAGGCCGCGCTGCGCGGGCAGACTGCGCCCGACCGTCGCCCGCAGTTCCTGGCGCTTATGTTCCTGTTCCTCTCGGCCATGTTCGTCATCGTGACGAGCGACAATCTTGAGTGGCTGTTCTGTGGCTGGGAAATCACCACCGTGTGCTCGTTCCTTATGATTGGCTACACGCGCACGCCCGAGGCCATCAAGAACGCCTTTACCCAGATCATCCTCAACATGCTGGGCGGCATCGCGTTTTTGGCGGGACTCATGTACCTGCACGTTAACGGCATGCCGCTGACTATCTCGGGCATGATCGAGCTTTCCGGTGCCGGTACCGCGCAGTCCGCGCTGCTGGTGATGCCGGTCATCCTGCTATCGCTCGCCGCCCTTACCAAGGCCGCACAGATGCCGTTCCATACTTGGCTGCTCGGTGCTATGGTTGCCCCCACGCCCACGAGCGCCCTGCTGCACTCGTCAACCATGGTCAAAGCCGGCGTGTTCCTGATGGTCAAGCTCAGCCCGCTCTATGCCATCTATCCCGTGACCGGCTTTATGGTTACGAGTGTGGGTGCCATCACGTTTTTGCTCGCTGCCCTCATGGCCATCTCGCAGAGCAACGCCAAACGCGTGCTCGCGTACTCCACCATTTCCAACTTGGGCCTCATCAGCGCCTGCTTGGGTGTCGGCGCGCCCGAGGCCGTATGGGCGGCTATCTTCCTGATCCTGTTCCACACGGTGGCAAAGTCGCTGTTGTTCCTGTGCGTGGGCACGGCCGAGCATCATATCGGTAGCCGCAATATCGAGGACATGGACGGTATGTTCAGCCGCATGCCGCACCTGACGCGCCTGATGATGCTGGGCATCATGGGCATGTTCGTGGCGCCGTTTGGCATGCTCGTGTCCAAGTGGGGCGCCCTGGTGGCGTTCGCGCAGACCGGCAACGTGCTCATGATCATGGTGCTGGCCTTTGGCTCGGCCGCGACGTTCTTCTTCTGGGGCAAGTGGCTTGCCAAGCTTTCGGGCGTCGACCCCACGGCTCAAAACGTTGAGGTCAATGTCCATAAGACCGAATGGATGGCCCTCAACACCATCGCCGCGCTGCTGATTCTGTGCTGCGTGGCGTTCCCGGTTATCTCGAGCGGTCTGGTGTCGCCTTACTTGGCCATGGTGTTTGGCCGCGTGCCATACGTTATTGGCAAGGATGCCATGTATCTGATGGTGGTTATCGTGGCGTTTATCGCCGTGGTGCTGCTGACTTCATTCCGCGTGAGCAATAAACCGCACGTAAACGTATATCTTTCGGGCGTGGGAACCGACAAATATCGCCATTTCCGCGGCTCGATGGGACACGAGGTGAAGGCCGAAAAGCGCAATTGGTACTCGGAGGACGCCCTTGGCGAGAAGCGTATTGGCCCCGCGGGTAGCGTCGTGTGCTGCAGCATTATCTTGTTTGCCCTGCTGTGTTGCGCGTGGATTGGGCCCGAGCGACTTGCCATGAGTGCGCCCTCGGTGCTGCGCGGCAAGTATTTCGAAGGCTCGGGTGTCGTGGGCATATTTATTGGTACCGTGGCGTTTGCCTTGCTGGCGCCGCTTGTGGGCGGCCTGATCGACGGCCTTGACCGCAAGCTGTCCGCCCGCATGCAGGGCCGCGTGGGCCCGCGCCTGCTGCAGCCTTTCTACGACGTTGCCAAGCTGCTGCGCAAGGCCCCCGCCAGCGTAAACACCATGGACGATACCTATATGGCGTGCGCGCTCATCTTCACCGTCGTGGGCGGCGGCATCTTTGTGTCGGGTTCCAACACGCTGTTGTGCGCCTTTATGGTTACGCTCGCCGCGATCTTTGTGGTGCTGGCGTCCGCCTCGACGCAAAGCCCGTTTGCCCAGGTTGGCGCCGACCGTGAGCTGCTGCAGGTTATGAGTTACGAGCCCGCCGTTCTGCTGATGAGCGTGGGCCTGTACCTTGCCACCGACAGCTTTGATTCCATCGCCGTGACGGGGCAGTCGGCGCCCATCATCGTGTACAGCGCGCCCATTTTCCTCGCGTTGCTCGCGGTGCTTACCATCAAGCTGCGCAAGTCGCCGTTTGACCTTTCGTACTCGCATCACGCGCATCAGGAGATCGTCCAGGGCGTCGCCACCGAGATGAGCGGCGGCACGCTGGCCAAGATGACCCTTATGCACTGGTGTGAGACCGTGCTGTTTTTGATGTGGGTGGGCATGTTCTTTGTTTGGGATAACCCGGTGAGCTGGGTGGTCGCCCTGGTCGTTATGGCCGCGACGTACTTTGTCGAGGTGCTGATCGATAACACCTTCGCACGCAGCACCTGGCGCAGCTGCTTTAAGCTCGGCTGGGGCGTGGCGCTGGTGTTTGGCCTGCTCAATCTTATGTCCATCCTCGTCGACGTGTTTATTTAGGAGGCGGCATCCATGGATCATAAAATGTCGCGCTCGCCGTGGGTTATTCATTACGACGGCTCGAGCTGCAACGGATGCGATATCGAGGTGCTGGCCTCGCTCACGCCGCTGTTCGATGCGGAGCGCTTTGGCGTGGTCAACACCGGTAACCCCAAGCATGCGGATATCTTTTTGGTGACGGGCTCGGTCAATGCTCAGAACCTGCCTGTCGTGCGCCAGATCTACAACCAGATGCTCGAGCCCAAGTGCGTGGTGGCGTGCGGCATCTGCGCGTGTTCGGGCGGCGTGTTCCGCGATGCGTACAACGTGATTGGCGGCGTGGACCGCGCGATTCCCGTGGACGTGTACGCGCCCGGATGCGCCATTCGCCCCGAGACGGTGATCGATGCCATCGTTGAGGCGTGCGGCATCCTGGACCAGAAGGAGGCCGTGATGCGCGCCGGCGGCGACCCGCTTACCGTGGGCGGTGCCGCTACCTGGGACGGTGGCGTTGAACTGGGCGAAGACGGGTTTGTGGCTGCGGGGACCGGGGCTGGGGCCGTCGCCGGTGACGCGCCTGCCGGGAAGTCCGCCGCGCCCGCCGCTGGCGACACACCTGCTGAGACGCCCGTCGCTGCAAAGGAGGCCGAGTAATGCAAAAGGCTATCTATACTACCGTCGGGATCGACGAGCTCCTGTCGCATGTCCAGGCGTTCAAGGGCGTCGGCGCGCGCTTTGTGCAAATGCATGCCGAGCGCAACGTCGACGACGGCACGTATCGCTTGGTCTATACGTTTATCAACGTTCGTGCTGCACAGGAGCAGATCGCTCAGGACGGCAGCTATGCGATCGAGAATCTGGTGGTTGAGGGCATCGACCAGTACCAGGAGATTCCGTCCATCAGCTCGTACTATCCGGCGGTGTTCCCGTTTGAGAACGAGGCTCACGACCTGTTTGGTCTTGCCATCACCGACATGCAGATTGACTTTAAGGGCTTTTTCTACCAGGTCTCGACTGCCGAGCCCATGAGCGTTATCACGCCCGAGGTGAAGGCTGCGCGCGAGAAGGCCATGAAGGTCCGTGCCGCCGCCGAGGCCAAAGCGCGCAAGACTGCGGCCGAGAAGGCCGCCGCTGCCACGGCAGCTGCGGGGGAGGGCGCTGCGGGCGCTGGCGATGCTGCGGGCGCTGCCGTCGCTCAGCCCGCTGCGGCTGCCGGCTCCGATGCTCAGCACGATGAGGCCGCTGCCAAGGCCGCGCTCAAGGCTGCCGAGATGGAGGCAAAGCTCGCCGCCATGGATCCCGAGAAAGCGGCCAAGGTCCGCGCGGCGCTTGCCGCCAAGGCCGCCCGCGACAAGCAGAAAAAGGAGGCGTAAGGTCCATGGCACATCGCTCCGTTATTCCGTTTGGCCCGCAGCACCCGGTGCTGCCCGAGCCGCTTCATCTGGATCTGGTGATCGAGGACGACCGCGTCATCGAGGCAATTCCGCAGATCGGCTTTGTGCACCGCGGGCTCGAGAAACTCACCGAAAAGCGCGACATGCATCAGTTTGGCTACATCGCCGAGCGCATCTGCGGCATCTGCGCCGTGGGCCATAGCTACGGCTATGCCAGCGCCTGCGAGCGCATGCTCGACATCGAGGTGCCCGGCCGTGTGCAGTATATCCGCACCATTCTGCACGAGCTCTCGCGCATCCACTCGCACCTGCTGTGGCTGGGCCTGCTCGCCGATGCCTTTGGCTTCGAGGCGCTGTTCTATCGTTCGTGGACCCTGCGCGAGCAGATTCTCAAGATCTTCGAGAGCACGTGCGGCGGGCGCGTGATCCTTTCGATTAACGAGATCGGCGGCCTTAAGCACGATATCGAGGACTCCGAGCTGGCAGGCATTGTCCAGACGCTCGATGCCATGCGTTCCGACTACGAGGCCCTGGTGCATACGTTTTTGGACGACAATAGCTGCGGCGAGCGCTTGCATGGCGTGGGCGTGATCAGCAAGAAGGATGCGCTGGAGCTTTCGATGGTCGGCCCGTTTGGGCGCGCCTCGGGCGTGGACTACGACGTGCGCATGTTTGGCGACGGTGCCTATGCGGACCTGGCTGCATTTGAGCCCATCATTGCCACCGACGGCGACTGCTATGCCCGCTGCCAGGTGCGTTGTGCCGAGGTCACGCAGGCCATGGACATCATCAAGGAGCTTGTGGGCAAGATTCCGCACGACGGTATCGGCGGGCGCACCAAGCTTACGCCGGCCGACGGCGCGCGCGGCGAGGTTGTGATTGAGCAGCCGCGCGGCGAGGCGTACTACTATGTGCGCGGCAACGGCACCAAGAATCTGGACCGTTTCCGTGTGCGTACGCCGACGTCGCAGAACCTGGCGGGTCTGACACATGCGCTGCAGGGCGTGCTCCTTGCCAATGTGCCCATGATTATCCTGACCATCGACCCCTGCATTAGCTGCACGGAAAGGTAGGCGCGGCATGAGTTTGCTGACATTTGCCAAGACGGCCTTGGGCTCTATGGTCAAGCAGCCGGTCACGGTGTACTATCCGCAGGAGAAGCTCGTGGCGCCCGAGCGCCTGCGCGGGCACATCGTTAACGACATGGACGTGTGCATTTGCTGCGGCATGTGCGCGCGTCGCTGCCCGGCGGGCGCGCTCGCGGTCGATCGCAAAGGCGGTACCTGGTCGATTGACCCGTACGCCTGCGTGGTGTGCGGCGAGTGCATCGAGAGCTGTCCCAAGCACTGTCTGAGCATGGACACCGCCCGCACTCCAGTTGCGGCGGACAAGACTCCCACGGTAGAAACCAAGCCGGAGTAGCGCGAAGACGGGGCCGGTGGGGCAAAAATTGCCCCACCGGCCCCGCGCGCGAACACGCGGTTAAGCCTCCGCGCGCAAAACTATGCCGGTTTACTACGATAAATCGCCTACCCTCAACCACACCGCATTTGGCAAAACAAAAAACCGCAGGTAGACGGCTCGCAGTTTTGCGAAAAAGTCGCGCGTGATCGGCGACCTCGTTTTTATCGTAGTAATCCGGCATAGTTTTGAAATGGCACCATATCCGTAACAGCCTTTGATCCCCCGGGGACGGAGGAAAACGGATCATTTTGGCGTTGCGAGGGCTGCCACGTGACCCGTCTGCCACGAAATGGGCCCATCTACTACGTTTAAGCCGCTGCCCTCAACCATGGCAAGTAATGCGAAATAAAAATCGCAGGTAGAACGCCTGCGATTTTGCATGAAAAGCGGGTATGGCCGGGGGCATTGGGTTAAACATAGTAGATGGGCCAGTTTCGTGGCGACTGCCATCGACTGCTCCCTTGGGGATGGGGGAAACGGGCCCTTTTATCCCGTCAATCTTGGGTCGCACCCGTTTTCCTGCGAAAACCCTCGTGTCTCAACTTTGGTGAGACATTTGTCTCACGCTTAAAACCTAATCTGGAACATGTGTCACCTGTCCTAATTGTGTCTCATTCCGCAACTTTAGGCTGATGCAAGGTCTGAGACCGCGAGAAGGGAGACGCGATGAGTAGGTACACGAGGGGTCTCTTGGCGGTGATACTGGCCGTAGTGCTGGTGTTGCCGGCTGCAGCATTTGCCATGCTGCCCGAGGCCAACGCCAGGTCCAGTACCGGAATGGACGGACCGGAAGCGACAAAGGCAGTCGACCACGACACCAGTAACCATTGGAAGTTCTGGGCGGGCGGCTATGACGGCAGTAAGGTCACGACGCAAAACGTCGGCCGAATTTGGACGGATAAGACGGTCCAAGCAATCGATGACGGGAAATCGGACTTTTTGACCACGCTTTCGGCGATGTCTTCGACATCCGACACAACGTCGCTGGTTTCCAAGCCACTCGACATCGTGATGGTGCTCGATGCCTCTGGCTCAATGGATGATCCTATGGGTGGTGGAGATTCTACCAAGCGTATCGATGCGCTCAAGAATGCTGCCAACCACTTTATCGACACCATTGCCGAGCAAAACAAGAGCATTGAGGACGCAAGCAAGCAGCACCAGGTTGCCATCGTTAAGTTTGCAGGAAAGAAGACTGACTGGATCGGCAATGACACCTATCGCGATGGCCGCTATAGCTACAACTACTCGCAGACGATGCAGAAGTTGACGGCGTGCTCGGGTGATGGCGCAATGAGCCTCAAGTACACGGTTAATTCCATCAAACCTGCCGGCGCCACGCAGGCTGATTACGGCCTTGAGCTTGCTCGCGATATATCGGGCCGCAAGGATGCCCAAAAGATCGTCGTGTTCTTCACCGATGGCTCACCTACGAGCTCTCGTGATTTTGAGCCCGCGGTCGCTAGGGACGCCATCAATACCGCCAAGACCATAAAGAGCGGCGGGGCGACCATTTATACCATCGGTATCTTCAACGGTGCGAAGCCGGACGACGATCCAACAAGCAACGACACGAGCAATAAGAATAAGTTCATGCATGCCGTGTCGAGTAACTATCCGGAGGCCACATCGTCCGTAAGCCATGGCCTTTTTGGAAAGAAGTGGAATGTCAATTTTGGCAACCCCATTGCCGGTGCCAGCTACTACAAGTCGGCGACCAACGCCGCCAAGCTTGATCAGGTCTTTAAGGACATCTCGAGTGCTATTACGTCGGGCAAGGGTTTCCCGACCAAGGTCGAGGGCAACAATCCCAACGGTTCCGGCTACATCACATTCGAGGACGAGCTGGGCGCCTTCATGCAGGTCGATAGCTTTACCGGTGCCGAGTACAACGGCAAGACCTATGGTGCCGCCACCAAGTCGACCGATGGCAATATTGATACCTATACGTTTGACGGCGAGCTCGCCCATCTCGTAATTACGGTCGATCGCGCGGACAAGAACAATCCACAGCGCGGCGACATCGTGACGGTCAAGATTCCCGCATCGCTCATTCCGCTGCGCCGCTTTACCGTTGACAAGTCGGCGGGTACGTTTGTGGTTGACTCCACGGATGCTATTTCGCCTATCCGCGTGGTGTATGCATCGAGCGTAAAGTCTATTGCGCGCGCGAATCTGTTTACTCCCAATAACGTACCGGGGCTGCAGGATTATATCGACAAGCACAAGGACGCCGATTCCAATACCGTCAGCTTCTACGCCAACAAGTGGACCGGCGACGATGTGGGCGATACGGTCGCAAGCTTTGAGCCTGCCGCCACGAACGGCTACTACTACTTCCAAAAGTTGACGCCCGTCTATACGGACGCAGCCTGCACCAAGCTTGCAACGGAAAAGCCTTCGGGCTCTAAGACTTATTGGTACAAAGACGAGTTTATGGCGCAGAACTCGTCGGGCGCGCCGTACGATGATTCCGTTTCGATCCCGGTTAAGGGAAACGAGCTTGAAAGCTTTGAAGGCGCTTTGGTAAAGGATGGCGATCACTGGTCGATTAAGGCTGGCACCGCGCGCCTCGCCTTTATCAATCAGCTCCACACCACCAAGGAGCGTGTGGGCGGAAACCCGACGGACACCGCACGCGACGTGATCAATCCCCAGTGGAACAACACGAAGGTTGTTTCTGGTGCGACGAAGGTCAATGTCTACCTGGGCAATAACGGCAAGATTAGCTTTACGCTCAATACCACGCCGGCAACGTTGACAACTGCCGACTTTGGCCTGACCAAGGTGCTCGAGGGCCGCGAGTGGACGGGTACGGATGCGTTTGAGTTTGAGCTCTCCGCGACGTCCGACAACGATGTCCCGATGCCCGACCCCGCGACCGTAACTGTGACCAATGCCGATCTCGACAAGGGCAAGGCAGCCATCAACTTTGGTAAGATTACTTATGCCGAGCCGGGCAAGTACACCTATGAGGTCCGCGAGAAGAACGCTGGTCAAACTATCGATGGCATCACCTACAGCAAGAACGTTGCGAAGATCACCGTGACGGTAACGCCCAACAAGAAGGGTGAGCTGAGCGCTGAGGTGAAGGTGGCTTGGAGCGAAGCCGACGTGACCGAGTTCAGGAACACCTACGCTACGAATCCTGTTGAATCCAGCGTTACCGACCAGATTGCCGTGACCAAGGTCCTGACCGGGCGCGACCTTACGGCCGGCGAGTTCAGCTTTGAGTTGCGCGAGGTTAAGGGCGAGGACTCTGAGCTTATCGAGACCGTCAAGAACGCCGCCGATGGCAACGTTACGTTCAGCCCCATCAAGTACACCGAGATAGGTCAGCACACCTATACGCTGCACGAGGTCAAGGGCGACGCCGGCGGTATTGCCTACGACAACACGGTCTACACCATCGTGACGACCATTGCCGACAACGACAAGGGCCAGCTGGTGGCTACGCACGAGCTGAAGGGCGCCGAGGGCGTCAAGAGCATTAAGTTCGAGAACGCCTACAATTTGACCCCCAAGAGCTTCAGCGTCACCGACAAGATCAAGGCGACCAAGTCCCTGGCCGGGCGCAAGCTCAAGGACGGCGAGTTCTCCTTCGAGCTCGTCGAGGGCGAGGGCGAGGAAGCCAAGGTCGTCGCC
>CALINZ010000089.1 GCA_938045085.1 uncultured Collinsella sp.
ACCACCGGCAATTACCACCTCAACCCGAACCGCCATAATCAACAGCAGCAATGCCGCCACCAGCAAAACGCCCGTGACGTCACTTGTCGCGTCGATGGCATGGGGACGGTGATAGTACAGAATGGGACGCACAAAAAAGCCAATCACGCTCGCGCCGACAACGATGCTCTCGTAGATGACGACCTCACTCGATGGCACGAACTCGGCTATGCGCACATCAAAAAGATACTCGCACGCCAAAAACGTGAAGAAGAACAGCGCCAGGCATATAATCTCCCGAATGCCCCGACGCAAATATGCGGTTGTGTCTCCCATGCCCCTCACGGTTAACCCCCGGTCGCTTAATTGGTCTGGAA
This sequence comes from uncultured Collinsella sp., assembly GCA_938045085.1. GTDB lineage: Bacteria > Actinomycetota > Coriobacteriia > Coriobacteriales > Coriobacteriaceae > Collinsella. The sequence continues at coordinate 357 of CALINZ010000089.1, forward strand.
TCTATTTTAATAAAGAATCAATCTCAATATCAAAGCCAAGCTCGAAATGCTGCTAATTCGACCCCAGTCGTCCACATCACGCCGCGATTTTAAGCCGCATGGACCAGAAGGGACACGCGCGGCCTCTAGCTCGGCAAGGAGTGTCTCCAACTGCCACTCATTTAAGTACGTCCCCAATGAGTGCCCAATGACTACCCGCGGCAAGGAGTGTCCCTATGTGTCGGATGAAAAATGGGCCATGTGTCCCAGTTGTGGAGACTCCTTGAGCCGTCTGGGTATCGCGAAGGATCGCGCACTCCCCCATCATCAAAAGTGACACACGCTACCAGTTGATGGGAGGCAACCATGGGCTTCTTTGACAAGATGTTCGAGAAGAAAGAGTGCGCGATTTGCGGTACCGAGCTGGGACTTCTAGGTAAGACAAAAATCAATGAAGGCTACCTGTGCAAAGAGTGCGCCGGCAAGCTCTCCCCCTACTTTCACGGCTATCGCTCCAGCACCGCGGACGACATCCGCGAGCAACTCGCCTACCGCGAGGCCAACGCCGAGCGCCTGGCCTCGTTCAACCCCACGCGCACGCTTTCTGCCGGGCGCACCAATATTATGCTCGATGAGGACGCGGGCCTGTTGATCATCACTTCGCAGAGCCGCTGGCGCGACGCCAATCCCGACATCATCGAGTTCTCGCAGGTACTCGGCTGCGATATGGATATCGACGAGCATCGCACCGAGATCTATCGCGAGACCAAGGACGGCGAGCGCGAGAGCTACAATCCGCCGCGCTATGACCTGGATTACGACTTTAACCTGACCATTCACGTCAACACGCCGTACTTTACCGAGATCAACCTGCGCGTGAACGAC
>CALINZ010000090.1 GCA_938045085.1 uncultured Collinsella sp.
GCGCTCCCCTACCATGCTCGACGCCTCGGACAGCAAGTCGGCAAGCGGAGCGCCGGTGCGCTGTGACACCTTAAGCGCCAAGGTCACAAGCGAAAGACCGGGGGCGTCGATGCGCACGAGCAAGTCATCGAGCGCGTCGGTCGCCGAGATACCGCAATCGATCGCCGCCGCCACCCGCAAAAACTCGGTATGCACCGGTTCTTGCGCATGAGCGCCCACAAAGCGCATGCCCTGGGCCAGCGAATGTCCCGAGGCAAGCGACATGGAAAGTGCGGTAAACGCCTCGGGCATGGCCTCTTCTGCATCGTGTTGCTCGCGCCGGCTCTCAAAGCCATCCCGAGCGGCGCCAGCGGCAATCGGAGCAACAAGTCCCAAGGCAAACCCGAGGGGCGATAACGACACCATCGTTAGTAAAACGCAGCAGACACCGCTCGATAGCAGCAGAAACGCCAAACGCTCCGAAGCATCCTCGATCACGAGGCCAAGGCGACGCGCCGGAGCCAGCGATGCCCACGAACGGGCGATCTTTTTCAGCAGATCGTTTTCCACCAGCTCACGCGGCAGCTTCTCTGCCACCGTCTCGAGCGCCTGACGCGCCAGCTCCGCCGGCGGCACCTGCGGCACACGAGGTTCCGCCCCGCACGCCGTCGCAACAGAAAACCCTGCCAAACCCCCTACGACGAGGGGCACAGCGACCTCCATTCGTCCACCTCCTCTTGTGTGAGCGTCCCCGACCGCAGGCCTTCTGCGATAAACGGCGGCTCGCGGTCAAGCGTCCAGGTGCGCTCGGCGGCATCGAAAGTCACATAGCGCTCGAGCTCTACGCCGCCCGACGCGGCGCGACGCACCCCCGAATACGAGGAGACGAAACGCCTGCCATCGGCGTGGCGCTCAGACATCACGATGCCGTCGAGCGCCATGGCAATCTGCTCCTCGATGAGCTCGCTCGGCAGATCGATGCCATAACGCGCAAGCAACGTCAGACGCACCACGGTCTCCTGTTCTGAACCCGCATGAAGTGTGGTGAGCGACCCGTCGTGGCCCGTATTCATGGCCTGCAACATGTCGCAGCACTCGGCACCGCGCACCTCGCCCACCACGATGCGGTCGGGGCGCATGCGCAGGGCATTGGTCACCAGGTCGCGGATCGTCACCGCGCCCTCGCCCTCAATTGAAGCCTCGCGCGCCTCTAGACGCACCACGTGCGGATGATGCGCAAACTTGAGCTCGGCAGAGTCCTCGATCGTCACGATGCGCTCGCCGGTGGAAATCTCACATGACAACGCGTTGAGCAGGGTGGTCTTACCAGATCCCGTGCCTCCCGCAACCGCCAGGTCCTGTCGCAGCGACACCGCGCACGACAACAGCTGCGCATACCAAAGCGGCAGCGACCCCAGCCCCACAAGCTCGTCCAGCGAGCAGATGCGGTCCGAGAACTTTCGGATGGTGAGAATCGGTCCGTCAATCGCCACAGGCGGAATCACCGCGTTGACGCGATAGCCCGTTTTGAGGCGGGCGTTGACGATGGGGCTGCGCTCGTCGATACGGCGGCCAAGTGGCGAGATGATGCGGTCGATAAGCACACGGATCTGCTCATCATCCTCAAACGCATGCTCGATGGGGTGCAAGACGCCGCCGCGTTCAAAGAAAGCCGAGCGGCAGCCGTTAATCATGATCTCGGTAACGGTGTCGTCCTCGATGAGCGGCTGCAACGGCCCCAAGCCCACCACGTCATCCAAAATCTCGTCGATGATGGTCTCGCGCTCGGACGTCGCGAGATCAGTCGGCTCCTCAACATTGAGCGCCGCCTCCACCGCGGGACGCAATTCCGAGCGGGCAAGTGCCGGGTCGATATAGGCGCTGATACGCGCCACTTCGTCGTAACCCATGCGGTCCATCACGGCGCGCTTGGTGCGTCGTTTCACC
>CALINZ010000091.1 GCA_938045085.1 uncultured Collinsella sp.
GCCATACGCCGTTGACGGTGGTGGATGGACTGCTCAAGCTCACGCATGTGTCGCAACTCGAGCGCCCGGAGGACCCGGACTGGTATTTCTTCAATTCGCACTGGCGCAATCAGTCGGTCCTGGAACATCTGCTGTGGGAGGATCGCGGCACGGCGCAAGAGTTCCAAGAGGCTACGCATGTGAGCATTCCTTGCCCCTTCTGCGGAGCGTCCTTTGAGGGCGAGTCAACGCAGCGTGTGTTTGAGTGCCCGTCCTGCGGCAATAAGATCGGCATTGCGGACCTGCTCAAGCCGGGGACGTTTAGCAAGCGCCTGACCATGGGCGTTGGTGCGGAGTATGTGCCCGAGCAGGGTATTCCCTGCGAAATCTCGCCGCAGCAGGCACGTGCCAACGCGCTGCAGCTGGTGCGCCAGTATCCGGATGCCTTTGCCGGGCACGACGTGGAAGACGCGATCCAAAACGACATGATGCTCTTCTATTTCCCCATGGCGCTGGCGGACTTGCGCATGATGGCGAGCTTCCCGGGCAAGGGCCTGAGCAAGGAGGCCTTGGTGTACTACGAGGTGCTCGACTGGGCATACCCCAGGGCAAACTACCTGGACGTTCGCCTCATGGGCATTTTGGAGCCGTGGGACTTTGCCAAGGTCGGTCCGTTCGATCCCGCCATGCAGGAAGGTGACTTTCGCGTTGTCTCAGTCGATGCGTCTACCAAGGACCAGGTGGTCATTGATAAGTTGGCGCTCGACGTTGCGGGCAACGACGCCGAGGCTGTACTGGGGCTCAATAAAAAGAGCATTCGCATGTGGGCGCGCAAGGCCCGCAAACATAAGGACGGCCTGGTGATGGTGCCGGTCTACTTTGTCGATCGTCCGGCGACAGACGGCCGCGATGGCGAGCAGGTGCGCATTGCCGTAAACGGCCAGACGGGCCGCGCGGCCGCGGTGGTGTTTAGCGACAAGCGCGAAACGCATATCGTGGCGTCGCTCAGCCCGAGCCTGCATCTGTCCGGCGAGAGCACCGTGCACGCCACGCCCGTCGAGGTCAAATACGTTAAATCGCCCTTCCTGTACCAGATCGTGCGCCGTGGAGGCGGCGAGCAACCGCGCCAGGTTGCAGCCGCCGTCGAGGGTTCCTACCGAGAGGAGAAGCCCAAACGCCGCGGTCTGCTGGGTGCGCTATTTGGGAAGTAGGGGAGTAGCACCGGTTGTTGCCGTAAGGTGATGGCCGGGGGTGCGGGGCAGCTCTCAGGAGTGCGGGCTGCCGTCTGATTGTTTGAGGGTGCCAGATGTAAATAAACAGTGGAGCGGCTGCAAAAGAGCCTCCTCACTGGGTAAAATCAGGTTGTGCCGCGGAACCCGCTCCTCAGCTAGTCACACTTCGGAAGCGCGGGCAACGCAGGTATTATCGTCTAAAGGGCCGGCTGCAACCGGCCCTTTTCTGTGGCAGCCAATGGACCCACATCAGACGAAGGCCGCGTCTTTGCCTGTCAGGTCACGCTCGCCAGCCACGGCTAGAATGTCGTTGCCGGCGTCCATGACCGGTATTGTTTCGTAGCGTGCGTCGCAACCGCGAGTGCGCCTGCGACGGCTGCGGTGGCTTCGGTCGCAACGTGCTGCTACCCTTGCGCTTCGCCATTAGTCGCTTCGTTGATGGCGCGGTACTCGGCACTCAGCTCGCGCGCCAGCTCTTCCTTGCTTGGAAGATACGGCAAGTATTTGGCGGCAAACACTTGGTCGTTGTCTTCGGGCAGCGTGTACTCGACAATCGAGTCGCTTTTGTCCGCGCAGAGCACGATGCCTATAGGCGGATTGTCGCCTTCGTTCATGAGCTCGCGCGTGTAGTAGTTCACATACATTTGCATCTGGCCCAGGTCCTGATGCGTAAGGTCATCGGTCTTAAGGTCGATGAGCACGAAGCAGCGCATCAGATAGTTGTAAAACACAAGGTCAATATAGAAATGGCGCCCATCAAAGGTGATGCGCTTTTGGCGCGCCTCGAAAGCGAAACCACGGCCAAGCTCCAGCAGGAACTTCTGAAGATGCGTGATGAGCGCCTGCTCTAGATCGCTCTCGCGGAACGCAGTATCGTCCGAGAAACCTAAAAACTCAAGTACGTATGGGTCGCGGATGATATCCTCGGGGCGACGAGCCGGGGCGCTCTTTTGGATTTCCTGGGTGACGGCCTCCTTGTCCTTGCTGGCAAGCAGGCGCTCGCGGAACATGGTGTTGATCTGGCGTTCGAGCTGACGCGTGCTCCAACGAGAATCGGCGCATTCGTTCATGTACCAGGCGCGAGCATCAGGGTCGGGAATGCGCATCAACCTGCGGTAATGAGTCCAGCTCAATTCGCTACGCAGTGCGTCGCGAATTGGAAACGCAAGAAAGAACTGACGCATATTGCGAAGGTTTGCGATGCCAAAGCCTCTTCCGAAATCCGCGGTAAGCCTTCTGGAGAGGCCTGCAATCAATGCCTCTCCATATGCTGCGCGCTCCTCTCCGCCCTGTTCATCAACAATGCTCTTGCCGATCTCCCAATACGCCTCAACCATCGCAAAGTTAACGGCGGTATAGGCCTTGTCGCGAGCGGCGTTGAGAATCGAGGAAACCTGCTTGTAAAAAACTTCTGGCACGATTGCCGATTCTCCACGGTTTACCAGTTCGCCCATCACTGTCGCCCCACTTTCCTCTTGTGGAATGCATCTTTATCGCATTTAGTTTAAAGCCTCGCGCGGACACGAATTGCTGTGCTGTCTGGCACCTTCGCATGGGAGCCTTTCGGTGACTAAAATGTGACCATAGAGGCAGTTTTAGCGAACCCCACGGGAGTGACGCGTATGGACAACAACACGCTGCTATTCCAGGACAAAGGTTCGGGTAGGTATAAAGACGTCAAGATCTACCCCAACCGTATTGAGGTGCTCAAGAAGGGCACTTTTGGTGGCAGGCACACCGAGATTGTTTATCTTAAGGACATTACGGGGGTCAGCAGGATCAAGGGCCGCGACGTTTTCCTACGTAACAGGCTGTTGACTGCCTGTGTCTTTAGTCTGAGCAGCCGCTCCCAAGCTCAGGAGTTCGTGAATGCGCTGAACATGGTGATGTAGCCGATAACGGTGTTCGGGCTAAGGTAAAAATCGGGGCGCAGAACGGTATTCTGCGCCCCCCCAATTGAGTCGATGTGTCTAAAAGGCGGGCTTGCCTATTCGCTGTCGTCCCCAACGTTTTCGCGGTCATTGGCAAGCATCGCCGCGCCAGCAACCGTTGTCGCCACGGCGGCAGCGGCGAGCCCGGCGGCGATATCAGAGCCGTCGCCCGTGTCGGCGAGTTTTCCGCCCGAGCCCTTGCCCTTGTTGCCCTTACCATTCTTATCAGCGCTGCCTGCGCTGGAACCCGTGCCGGCGTCGGCGCCGCCTGCACTGCCCGAGGCCGCTACGGTAAAGCTTGCGGCTCCGTCGCTGGCGAGCGTGTAGTTCTGCGCTGCGTCGCCCAAGAGACCGTTCACGCGTACCCAGTACGTTCCTGCGGCAAATGTTTCGCCCTCGGCCATTGCCGTGCCCGGAGCGCCGTCCGCGTCGTGCACAAACTCGAGCTGGGCTGTGCAGGCATCGGTTTCGAGCTTGCCCTCGAGTGATGCCGCAATCTTGGCGCGCACGTCTTCGTCGGCCTTAAGGCCTTCGAGTCCCTCAAAATGGGGCGTCAGCGCGCGTGGATCGATATCGATGGGCACAAAACCCTGCAGCCCCGTAACGGTCTCGTTGCCCAGGGCGTCGACATCCACGTATTCAATGGCAAACGCATGGCCCGAAGCTGTCGCGTTGAGCGCGTTGCTGCTGTCGGCAAGGCGGAAGTGACCCTCGCCAACGGTCTTGCCATCCTGGAATGAGGCATCGCTCAGCGAGTCGCCGTACGTCATGCGCATGCGGGTCGGGAGATAGTACGGGAGATAGTACGAAGCCGTCTGCTTGTGCTCCGTATCGTAATTGCGCTGGTAGATGCTCCGGGCCAGCGCCGCATCAACAAAGTCGGATGCGATGATGCCAATGTGCTTGAGGTAATCTGACTTTGTATCCTCGATGCCGCTGGGATTGATGTACGGGCTCTTATACAGATGCTCGTTGACTACTCGTGCCGAGGTAAAAGGATTGCCTCCGTGCGACAAGCCCGTGCAGCTGGTGTAGTTGATAGACCAGCAACGCTCCAGGACTTTCTCCTTGGCCCCGTTATCGTCCTCGACATCTACCTCGTTGCGCGTGCGCCCGGTCGTTTCCTTCAGCGCATTATCGACCCAGCTGAGCTTGTCGGTTCCCGTGAGTTTGTACTTGTCCTGGGCGTATACCTTGGTGCAATAGGGCTCTTTGTCGCCTGTTTCCCCCGCGGCTTCAAAGCCCTGCGCGTTTTGGACGAGGCACATGGAACTGCTGTCGGTGTGCACTGCGATTTTGTTATCCCATTCGGTGAGGTCGAGTCCCCACGTGTGGCCGCTTACGCTGTCGCCGTCGAGTCCAAATCGACGTAGCAGGACGATCTTTCCGCGCACCTCGCCCAGTGTGGGAACGCGGCTCGACGTATAGAACAGTTTGGGGTTGTCGTCCAAAACCTTGGCGAAAGCCGTCGTAACACTTTCGTCGGTAGCCTCGTCGTTGCCTCGTGATACAAGCATGATGAGCGCTTCTGTCGGGTTTTCGTTCAAAAACGTTTTGAAGTAGCCTATGACATCGGAAAGATGCAAAAAGTACGCGTCTTTTTTGAGCAGGTAGTACATCCCATGGTCGATGCCAGGGTTGTCGCCCTTTCCGAGACGGATATCAAAATAGCGAATGCCTTCGAGCAGCTGCGTGGGAATGTAATCCTGCTGGCATTTTACTTGCGAGGATTGGGGCTCAGTGTCGTTGTCCACGCTGCAGGTGCCCGAATCGTGCGTACCCGGGATGCTCAGCTCGTCGAGGAACTTGTTGTCGTCGACGTATTTCATCCAACATGG
>CALINZ010000092.1 GCA_938045085.1 uncultured Collinsella sp.
CTCTAAGAAAGGCTGGCTTTCAATATCTCCGACGGTGCCGCCGACCTCGATGATCGCTATGCGGTCCTCGTCCGGGGATTTCGCGCGGTAAAATCTCGCCTTGATCTCATTTGTGATGTGCGGAATCACCTGTACGGTGCCGCCCAAAAAGTCGCCGCGACGCTCGCGGGCGATTAGGCTTTTGTAGATGGCACCGGTCGTAAAGTTGGAATCGCGGGTCAGGTTCTCATCAATAAAGCGCTCGTAATGACCCAGGTCCAGGTCGGACTCGTAACCATCCTCGGTAACGAAGACCTCACCATGCTGGAACGGGCTCATGGTACCGGGGTCGACGTTCAGATACGGGTCGGCCTTCTGCATCGTTACTTTGTAGCCACGCGACTTGAGCAGACGGCCCAGCGAGGCCGCGGTGATACCCTTGCCCAGGGACGAAACCACGCCACCGGTTACGAACACATGCTTGGTCATATTGAGTTACCTGCGCTTCCCGTAGAAGTTGTTTATCCACATCTTACGGGTCTTCATTGTAATACTCGCGCCGCGGACCGTTCGCAATTTTTCTCGCGTGCGATTGCATTTCTCAATCTTGAAACAAAACGCCGCCCGGTTTCCCAGGCGGCGTCGCTATGGCAAGGGTTACATGCTGCTATCGATCAGCAACCTCGTCCTCAAGCATTTCTTGAACGAGCATGCCGGTACGGACGCCCTCAAGATACCACTCGCCACGTTCGGTGAGGCAAATGCCATTTGCAAGCTGACCGCCGTCGTCGCTATAACGCGAGACGACATCAATCATGCCTTCGGAATCCAAGCGATCGATTGCGGCGCGGGCACGATACGGCGAAACCCCCACGCGCTCGGCAAGCGTTTTGCGCGAGAAACCATACGGCCCGCCATTGTCTTCGGTTTGCTGGTCGATCTCCATCAACACCAGCACCTCGACACGCTTCATATCGTTGACACTCGCACGACCCTTGCCCGCCATAGCAGCCTCCTCAAACCGAGCACGAGCATCTAACGCGCCGTGCGCGACCGACACACCTCACGATGGCAGGTAATATCCATCATGCGGCATCCCGCTAAGGATGAAACAGTTACGGTTATTGTATACCGCTCAAATTGTTTCTAGGCAGGTAAACAGTTATTTTTCGCCGAAATAGGCGCTTTATTGATCAAAAAGCCG
>CALINZ010000093.1 GCA_938045085.1 uncultured Collinsella sp.
AAGGCCGTCTTTGTGCAGGGCGCCGTGGCAGGAGACACCGTCGAGGCCGAGGTCGTACAGGACGGCAAGTCGTTCATGCGTGCCCGCACCACCGAGATTCTGGAGCCAAGCCCCGATCGCATTCAGCCTCCCTGCCCCTTCGTGGGCATCTGCGGCGGCTGCTCGTGGGGCAATCTCTCACGCACGGCACAGCTCGCCGCCAAGGAGCAAAACCTGCGCTCCACGCTCGAGCGCATCAGCAAGTTCGCTCCTGAGCAGGTCGATGAGTTGCTACAGCCCATCTGCCACACCATGGACGACTGGGGCTACCGCAATAAAATCGAGCTCGAACCGACCGTCGTCAACGGTCGCGTGCGCCTTGGCATGCACGGTGTCGACCCCAGCAAAATCGTGACCGTCGATACGTGTCCGCTGTTCGATAAGCGCTTCCCGAAGGCGCTCAAATCGGTCGTCGGCGCGCTCAACTATCTGAGCGGCAGCCACGACCTGGGCCTCGAGCGCGTGGGCATTCGCGCCTCGCGCCGCACCAAGGCACTCGAGGTCGCTCTCTGGACGCCTACGGGCTCCTTCCCGCGCTCGCAGGTCTCCCGCGTGCTGGCAGACGCCGCACACCCCACGAGCATCGTGCGCGTGATGAGCAAGGGCGAAAAGAAGGCCCGCCGTGTCTCCAAGGTCGAAATGCTCGCCGGAGAGGGCTCATGGACCGAGAATATCGCCGAGGGTCAGATGCGCCTGTCTGCTCCGTCGTTTTTCCAGGTCAACACCAAGGGTGCCGAGATTTTGATCGAGCTTGTCATGGAAGCGCTCGACCCGCAGGAAGACGAGCTTGCCGTGGACCTGTACTGCGGTGCCGGCACCTTTACCCTGCCGATCGCCCGCCGCTGTGATTTTGTCGCCGCCGTCGAGGCCTACGGCCCGGCCGTGCGCGACCTGCGTCGCAACCTGGAGATCAACAAGCTCGATAACGTCGACGTCATCGGCGGCGACGCGGTGCGCGAGTTCCCCGATCAGGACGCCGATGTCCTGGTAGTCGATCCGCCGCGCGCAGGATTGGCGCCCGAGGCCATCGACCTCATCGCGAGTACGAGTGCCCGAGATGTTGCCTACGTGAGCTGCGACCCGGCAACTTTGGCCCGCGACCTCAAACACTTTGTCGAGGAGGGCACCTTCTCTCCCATCAAGATCACGCCGGTCGACCTATTCCCGCAAACCTTCCACTGCGAAACCGTCGTCCACCTCAAGCGCAACTAGACACATGATCATTGCTCAGAAAAATCATTGGGAAATCGAGCGTGGCAAGCGGAGGTCTTCGGGGTATAAGACGGCTAATTGTATGCCGCCTATGAAAGGAACCCCCATGCCCAGCGTTGCCGTTCTCGCCGCCGATGGCTTTGAAACTATTGAATGCTTGACCATGGTCGATGTCATGCGTCGCGGCGGCGTGCGCGCCACGCTCGTCTCGATCATGCCCACGCGTGAGGTCGTAAGCTCGCTGCAGATCCCCGTGACCTGCGATGCGCTCTTTGATGAGATCGACTTTGACGAGTACGACTGCGTCGTGCTACCCGGCGGCCTACCCGGGGCTACCAACCTGCGCGCCGATCAGCGCGTCTGCGACGTGGTCCGCGAGTTCGCCGCAACCAAGCACGTCGCCGCCATCTGCGCCGCCCCGTTTATCCTGGGCGAGCTCGACCTGCTCGAGGGGCGCCACGCCACGTGCTTCCCTGGCTTTGAGAAAAGCTTCCCCGAAGGCGCCTATACCGGCGAGAAGGTCACGCAAGACGGCAACATCATCACCGCCAGCGGCATGGCCCAGTCGCTCCCCTTTGCGCTTGAGCTGCTGCGCACGCTCGCCGGCGACAAGGCCGTCGAGAAAGTCGCCGAGGGCATTCAGCTATGATTTTGGCTTCGCAATCACCGCGCCGCATCGAGTTGATGCGCGAGGCGGGCTATGACATTCGCATCATTCCTGCCGATATCGACGAAACGCCGTTTGATGGCGAGGCCCCGCTTACGCTCGTTGAACGCTTAGCACGCGCCAAAGCCGCCGCCGTTGCCGCCGAACATGCCGAGCCCAATGAGCTGACGGTCGCGGCCGACACCATCGTCACCTTTGACGGCAAGATTCTGGGCAAGCCGGCAACCGAGGACGAGGCGCGCACCATGCTCCGTGAGCTTTCGGGCCGCACGCACCAGGTCGCAACCGGCGTCTGCATCGTTAAGGCAGGCGACACGGCCGCCCCGCATGCCGCCGAGAGCCTGTCCTTTGTCGATGTGACCGACGTGACGTTCTACGAGCTCACCGACGAGCAGATCGAGCACTACGTCGCCTCGGGTGAGCCCATGGACAAGGCCGGCGCCTACGCCGTTCAGGGCATGGGCGCACGCTTTATCAAGCGCATCGAGGGAGATTTCTATACCGTGATGGGACTGCCCTGCGGCAGACTATACCAGGAGCTGAAGGCCTTTTTCCTTTGACGCCGCTCCTTCGGCAATGCTGAAAATCCGGTTAAAACAAAATCTAAAATTCTTTTACTGGAGGTTGTATGAATAAAAACACATTGAACCAGCTGTTTTTGAAAACAGGGGACTTTTTAAAACGTAACGCTGTCTATTTAGTAGGCTTCTGTATCATTTTTATCGCCGTATGGCGGCTGCGCGGAACCTATGATTTTGCCGTACTCCCCAACCGCGGCGCAAAGCTGGCAGTTTACCTGTATTTCTTTATCGGCTTTGCCGCCGTATGCTTTACAATGGCCAAAACAA
>CALINZ010000094.1 GCA_938045085.1 uncultured Collinsella sp.
CCGCCTTGGCGAGCGCGCCGATCAGTCCAGCTGGCCTCAGGCCGTGAAGGACGAGGACGGTCACTATGTCTGCGCTCGCGGCCCTCACAACATCATTCGCGCCGCCTGCGAGTTTGCCCTCGAGGAGCTGCGCACCTGTGATGTCTATTTGGGGTCTCCGTCCGAGATTGCCGCGACGTTGCATGCGCAGGCGTCCAGCCGTCTCGATGCTTCTCGTCTTTTGTTTATCGATGACGAAGCCGAGCTTCCGGTGATCGATCGACTGGGTCTTGCTTCGGATGCGGAAGACTTTATCCGTATCTGTTCGGGTCTGGGCCTTGAGATGTCCGAGCGTACGGCGCATCGTATCTTGGCGGGCCAGATTAAGCCCGTTCGTGGTGTGACCGCACGTCTGCTACGCGAGCGCGATTCGTCCTCACACGCGTCCGCTCCGGTTGATCTTGCTAAAGATCGTCGCGGGCTGCGTATTGCCAAGGACGACATGGCGCAGTTCTCGCGAGCCGTGGAGCGCGACTTTAACGATCTTGCATCGCGGTACTATCTCAACCTTTGCGGCGACCCTAAGATTCGTGTTTCACGTGATCGCATCACTGTGACGTTCGATCTTGCCAAAGAGGAATAGCATCTTTACCGAGTCCGTTCGGTACGATACAGTTATTGCAGTTAAAACGTACTTTTAAACGCAGGAGTTTCTTCATGGATTGCCTGAAGGTATCAAGCAAATCATCGCCCGCGTCCGTTGCCGGCGCCATTGCCGGCATGGTCAAAGATGGTGTTCCCGTCAATATTCAGTGTGTCGGCGCGGGTGCCGTCAATCAGGCCATTAAGGCTGTGGCCATTGCACGCGGATTTTTGATTCCGACCGGGTTTGATATTTCCTGCGCACCGGTGTTCTCCGACATCCTCATCAACGGGGAGTCGCGCACGGCCATCCGTCTTTCTATTTACGTTCATCAGATTAATCGAGCCGCTATGGATAACGTTGTGATGGACGACGTTAAGCCTGTGGCATAGCTTTTGATTGCCTCGTTTCGCTCCCCATCGTTAGGACTTATACACATGGACCAGGGTTCCGTACGCGATATTCTTGCCGGTAAAACCTACTTTATCCGCACCTTTGGCTGCCAGATGAATCAGCACGACTCCGAGCGCGTGAGTGGCCTGCTCGACTCGTATGGCTGCCTTATGGCGCTCGATCCGGAGCATGCTGACATTGTCGTGTTCATGACGTGCTGCGTTCGTGAGGCCGCTGACACCCGTTTGTACGGTCAGTGCAACTCTTGTAAGAGCCTCCCGCCTTCGCCCTCGGGCAAGCGTGTGGTCGCCGTGGGCGGCTGCATCGCGCAGCGCGACGGCGAGGGTCTGCTCACCAATGTCGATAACGTCAATGTTATCTTTGGCACGCATTCCATCGCGCATGTGGCCGAGCTCATTGCCGAGGCATTCTTGGACGGCAAGCGTCATATTCGCACCAATGAGCACGAGGACACGGATGCTATGAGCATGCCGTGGCATCGTGAGACCCAGTACCACGCCTGGGTCCCCATTATGACGGGCTGTAATAACTTCTGCACCTATTGCATCGTGCCGTATGTGCGCGGTCGCGAAAAGAGCCGCCCTTTCGAGGAGATTGTCGATGAGGTCACCGGTCTCGTACGCCAGGGCGTGCGCGAGATCACGCTTTTGGGTCAAAACGTCAACTCCTATGGTCGCGATCTGTTTGGCAAGCCGCGTTTTGCCGACCTGTTGCGTGCCGTGGGCGATACGGGTGTGGAGCGCATCTTCTTTACTTCCTCGCACCCCAAAGACCTGCTGCCCGAGACCATTGACGCTATGGCCGAGACGCCTGCCGTCATGCCGCAACTGCACCTGGCAGTTCAGTCGGGCTCGACGCGCATCCTTAAAGAGATGAATCGTCGCTATACGCGTGAGGATTATCTGGGGCTCGTCGATCGCATCCGCAATCGCATGCCCGATATTGCGCTTTCGACCGATATCATCGTGGGCTTCCCCGGCGAGACCGAGGAAGACTTTGAGCAGACGCTCTCGCTTGCCGAGACGGTCCGTTATGCCCAGGCCTATACGTTTATCTATTCCAAGCGCGCCGGTACTCCGGCAGCCGAGATTGACGATCCCACGCCGCATGAGGTGATTCTTGAGCGCTTCAACCGTCTGGTAAAGGTTATCGAGACCACAGCGCACGAGTATAACCAAGGTGAGCTCCACACCGTTGTGCCGGCCCTTATTGAGGGTACGAGCAAAAAGAATGACGCGGTGCTGCTGGGCAAGAGTCCTAAGAATCAGACCGTTCATGCCCCGATTCCCGCGGGCTATAGCATCGATCAGTTAATTGGCAAGATTGTCGATGTCGACGTCGACGTTGCCAAGACGTGGTATCTGTCCGGATCCGTTGTGGGCGAGCCGCGCTAATGATTTCTCCCGGGGCAGGCCTTTCCGCCGTTGCGATTGTCGGTCCGACCGCGGTTGGCAAAAGTGATGTCGCAGATCGTTTGGCGGCTCGTCTTTCGTCCGAAGTGCTGTCGTGTGACGCGATGCAAATCTATCGAGGCATGGATATCGGCACTGCCAAGATGGCACCCGAGGAATGCACGGCGCCTCTACGCCTGGTCGATATTGTTGATCCGGGCGTTGCATATTCTGCAGCACTGTATCAGGTAGACGCTCGTGTGCATGTTGAGCGCTTGCTGGGCGAGGGCCGCCTACCGGTGTTTTGCGGGGGTACAGGCTTGTATCTCAAGGCTGCTCTGGATGAGATGGATTTTCCCTCGGGCGAGCTTGAGGACGATCGCCGCGCGGGGTATCAGGAGCTTGCCGAGCGCATTGGCGAGGAAGCGCTGCACGCGCTGCTTGCCGAGCGTGACCCCGAGTCCGCTGCGGTCATCCACCCCCATAATATTCGTCGTGTGATTCGCGCGCTCGAAATGCACGATGATGGTGTGTCCTACGCGCAGCAAAAGTCGCAGTTTAGTGTTCCGCGCGAGCATTATCACGCTCTGTGGTTTGGATTGATGCGTAATCGCGAGGCGCTTTACGAGCGCATTAACC
>CALINZ010000095.1 GCA_938045085.1 uncultured Collinsella sp.
TCGCTGGCCGTGGAGCAGGCGGGCGATCCCGCGCTCGATGGCCGTCATCGCGCCCTGAGCGCCGACGCCCTGGCAATCGATGATTTGGCCCGTGCCGCCGGCACACAGGCCGTGGAGGAGTAGACCATGAATCCCATTACCATGAAGCTCGTCGTCGATGATCTGATTCTGCAGGCTCTGCGCGAGGACATTACCTTTGAGGACGTGAGCACGGCGAGCGTGTGTCCCACGGCGCGTCCCGCCACGGTGGAGCTTATCGCCAAGGCCGATGGCATTATCGCGGGCCTGGATGTGTTCGCTCGCACCTTTGAGCTGCTGGATTCGCAGAGCTCGGTGCTGTTTGATGTTGCCGATGGTGACGAGGTACACGCCGGCGACCACGTGGGCCAGGTGCGCGGCGATGCGCGCGTACTGCTTTCGGGCGAGCGCGTGGCGCTCAACTACCTGCAGCGCATGAGCGGCATCGCTACTTACACGCATCGGATGGCAGCTGCGCTCGAGGGCACCAAGACCGTGCTTGTCGACACGCGCAAGACCACGCCGGGCATGCGTGTCTTCGAGAAGGCTGCAGTCGAGATCGGCGGTGGCAGCAACCACCGCTATAACCTGTCGACGGCTGTCATGCTCAAGGACAACCACATCGACGCCGCCGGTGGCGTGGCACGCGCGATTGAGATGGCGCGCGCCCATGCGTCGTTTACCGCGACGGTCGAGATTGAGTGCGAGAACCTGGATATGGTGCGCGAGGCAGTTGAGGCCGGTGCCGATATCATCATGCTCGACAACATGACCCACGACGACATGGCTGCCGCGATTGAGCTTATCGCCGGTCACGCCAAGACCGAGTGCTCGGGCAATGTGGATGCCAGCAATATCCGCGCCCTCGCCGACCTGGGCGTTGACTTTATTAGCTCGGGGGCGCTGACGCACTCTGCGCCGATTCTCGACCTCTCGCTCAAGCACCTGCGTCTGCTGGACGGTAAATAATGGACGCCCGCGAGCGTCGCCGTTCCATCATGGCCGTGCTCGAGGAAGCCAAGGAGCCCGTTTCGGGCAGCGCACTTGCCCGTGAGGTTGGCGTGAGCCGCCAGATTGTCGTGCAAGACATCGCCCTGCTGCGTGCCGATGGGCACGATATCGTGGCGACCAACCGTGGTTATGTGCTGCAGGAGGCCCCCAGCAGCCCCGCCGTGCCCACGCGCCTGGTCAAGGTGCACCATGGCGTGGAGCAGGCAGGTGACGAGCTCACGAGCATCGTCGACGCGGGTGGTGCCGTGCTCAATGTAATCGTCAACCATCGCGTGTATGGCAAGATCACAGCCGATCTGGACATTCGCAATCGTCGCGATGTTGAGCGCTACCTGCACGATATCGAGAGCGGCAAGAGTTTCCCGCTACTAACGGTGACGAGCGGCTATCACTTCCATCGCATCGCGGCGGAGGACGAGCAGACCCTCGACGAGATCGAGGCCATACTCAAGGAGAAAGGCTACTTGGCAGACCTGATGCCCTACGAAGACGATCTCTCTTAGCCGACGCTGCAAACGCCCCTAAGCGGCAATCTGACGTTCAATCGTCGGTCGCGTACCAAAGTACGCTTCCCTCCTCTTTCACGTCACCTTGCTCGCTTAGGGACGTTTTCGCTGACGTGGGCTCAACCTGCGACGGTGCTAAATTAGCTATCCGTACAAAAAAGGAGGCCTCCGCGGCGATGCGGAGGCCTCCTTTTTGTGCACGGTGTACTTTTGAGTGTGCAAGTGGGGAGTTGTTACTCCTCGACGATCTCGGTGATCGCGCCAGCGGGGCAAGCGTCCTGGCAAGCGCCACAGGCGACGCAGGAGTCCTCGTCAGCGACGGTAGCGACGTCCTGGAGCTCCAGAACGCCAGCGGGGCAGGAGTCGACGCAAACGCCACAAGCGATGCACTCGTCGGCATCAATTACGGGATGAGCCATGGTAGTTTCCTCTCTGTTGACCGACGCTACAGACGATGCGCGCCGGTTTGATTCGGGCAAAAACATACCACGGGAGCGACCGTTTGCAATACCCTCTGACCGGCATCTTCATACCGTTCGCCGAGTATGCCGCGGCTTACTAAAAAATATGCAGGTGAGGCCGTTGAGCTGCGCAAATGTTAGCTATAGGTGACTTGAAATATAGGGCGATTGAGCGTGCTTGCGGAAACCGCATCCCGTAATCCACGTCCAAAGCGGGACACAGTTTCAGGCTCGCACCTCAGTCAACTCTACATAGATCTCAATAGATTTGCCGAGAACTCAATCAGCGCATCTACCTGCGCATTTAAGAACCTAAACTCTCAGAGATAAGAAATCTTATATGAATTGACTTAGATTTTGTATATTCCGGTCCATAAGGGGATACACTACATCCTGAAAGACAAGCCGAAGCGCCGCGCGACAGACCGTCGAGGCGGCGCGAACGCAAAAGAGAGAGGGAATTTCTAATGAGTAAGATTCTTGGTATCGACCTTGGTACTACTAACTCCGCTATGGCCGTTCTCGAGGGCGGTTCTCCGACCATTATCGTGAACGCCGAGGGCGACCGCACCACCCCGTCCGTTGTCGGCTTCCGTGCTGACGGCGACCGCGTCGTGGGTAAGGCCGCTAAGAACCAGGCTGTCACCAACCCCAAGAACACCGTGTTCTCCATCAAGCGCTTCATGGGCCGCAAGTACTCCGAGTGCACCTCCGAGATCAAGACCGTGCCGTATGAGGTCAAGGAGGGCCAGGGTGGCCGCGCCGTCGTCGACATCGAGGGCAAGGATTACACCGCCGAGCAGGTGAGCGCCATGACGCTCGCAAAGATGAAGGCCGACGCCGAGAAGTATCTGGGCGAGACCGTCACCGACGCCGTCATCACTGTCCCGGCCTACTTCAACGACGCCCAGCGTCAGGCCA
>CALINZ010000096.1 GCA_938045085.1 uncultured Collinsella sp.
TATTCAGCGCGGTCTGGAGGATCGTTCCGTCGCCTGCATGTTGCCGCTGATGCATGATGACATCCGCAAGATGCGCGCCATCAAGGACGCCGAGGAGATCGAGCTCATGCGCCATGCGCAGTCGATCACCGATGCCGCCTTCCAGCATATGCTCGGCTTTATTAAGCCCGGTATGACCGAGAAGCAGGTTCGCAACGAGCTCGAGAACTTTATGTTCGCCAACGGCGCCGACAGCCTGGCCTTCGGCTCTATTGTGGCGAGCGGCCCCAATACCGCCAACCCGCATGCCGTGCCGAGTGACCGCGTGATCGAGAAGGGCGACTTCGTCCTCATGGATTACGGCGCTGGCTACTGCGATTATCGTTCCGACATGACGCGAACCGTCGTGATGGGCGAGCCTACCCAGGAGCAGCTCGACCTGTACGCGCTCGTGCGCCGTACGCACGAGGAGTGCGTCGCCGCCATCCATCCGGGCGTCGAGGGCAACGACATTTTCAAGCTTTCCAAGAAGATCATCGGCGATGCCGGCTATGGCGATTACTACAACCATGGTCTGGGCCACGGCGTTGGTATCGACATCCATGAGCTGCCCAACTTCAACCGCAGCAAGAACATCATCGAGATCGGCTCGGTTGTCACCATGGAGCCCGGCGTCTACCTGCCCGGCGTGGGCGGCGTGCGCCTTGAGGACTACGGCGTGGTCACCGAGAACGGCTACGAGCCCTTCACCAAGACCCCGCACGACCTGCACGTTATCGACTGCTAGTCTACTTCGGTAGATAGTTTGGGGCGGGGCGTTCGGATCGATTCGGACGCCCCGCGTTCTCTTTTTATGCGCTCGCTGCAGGCGCCGTCTGCAAGTGTATAATTTCTGTCGTATGTAATTTGGACGCTTGTGCGTTCTGCCCATAACAAGAAAGGTCGCTATGCCTACCATTTCTACCGCCGACTTCAAGAACGGCCTCGGTCTCCGCATCAAGGACAAGGTCTACACCATCGTCGAGTTCCAGCATGTCAAGCCGGGCAAGGGCGGCGCGTTTGTGCGCTACAAGACCCGCGACATCAAGAGCGGCCGCGTCGTCGAGAACACCTGCAACGCCGGCACCAAGTTCGAGAGCGTCATGCTCACCACCCGTGAGTTCCAGTACCTCTACAACGATGGCACCGACTACATCTTCATGGACAACGAGTCCTATGAGCAGGTTCCCGTTCCCGAGGACATGGTGGGCGAGAACTCCAAGTGGCTGCGCGAGAACGACGTCTGCCAGCTACTCTTCGCCGACGATGAGCTCATGGGCGTGACCCCGCCGATGTTCATCGAGACCACCATCGTCCAGACCGACCCGGGCTTTAAGGGCGACACCGTCCAGGGTTCCACCAAGCCGGCCACGATCGATACCGGCGCTGTCATCCAGGTTCCCATGTACCTCAACGAGGGCGAGGTCATCAAGGTTGACACCCGCGACGGCAAGTTCGTCTCCCGCGTCTAGCAACCAAATCTTCTAGGAGGACTCATGCCCCAGGAAATCAAGATTGACGGCATCGGCATTTCGCCCGATGTTCTGACCGCCATCGTCTCGCGCGCCGTGTCCGATGTCGAGGGCATCGCCTCCGTTGGCGTCAAGGACCTTGCCACCAACCTTGTCTCCATGATGCTCTCGTCCAAGGCCCCGGCTTCCGAGCCGGCGGTCGAGGCCGAGGTCGTCGGCGACAAGCTCGCACTCACCGTGCGTGTCGTGGTGTTCTTTGGCTATCCGTTCAAGAAACTCGCCGAGGCCGTTCGCGCCGCCGTGGTCGCCGCCATCGATGCCCAGGTGGGCGTTGAGGTTGAGCGTGTTGACGTTTGCATCGACGGCCTCGTTTTCCCCAAGGAGTAACCTTTGAGCCTTAAGGTTTATCGCGGGCGTACGCTTGCCCGCAGTCAGGCGCTGCAGCTGCTGTTCCAGGCCGAGGCCACGGACAGCCCGCTTGAGCGCGTCCTCGAGGGTGATTTCCTGATCTCGAAGGGTCCCCTCGACCCCTATGCGCTGGAGCTGTGCCGCGGTGCCTACGAGCATATCGACCGCATCGACTGCGCTCTGCGCTCCGTTGCCAAGAACTGGGATCTTATGCGCATGCCCGGCGCCGACCGCAATCTGCTGCGTATCGCCGTTTACGAGATGCGTTTCCTCACCGACGAGGAGGTCTCGGACGCCATCGTGATCAATGAGGCTGTCGAGCTTGCCAAGGTGTATTCAACAGACAACAGTCCGGCTTTTGTCAACGGAATTTTGGCCTCTGTCGTAAAGGACAAGCCGCACATTATCGACGAATACGAAGAAAAAAAGAAGAACGCTGCCGACGCTACAGAAAACGAAAACGAAAAGCAGCTCTCTGATAACGGCGACGGCCCTGTACAGTTCTACAGCTCCTCAAAGTGGGAGGACGACTGGTGCTGGGCTGCTGCATGGATGTATCTTTGCACAGGCGATGCTTCATGCTTTGACTACGCTGTAAGCATATTCGACTACTACGCTCCCTCCGGCTGGTGCTACTGCTGGAACGATGTCTGGAGCGGTGCTGCTGTTATGTGGGCTGTTATAAATCAGGAACACCCCGAACTCAACCTTGTTCAGAAGATCAGAGATGCTCAGGGCAAAAACGAGTATGTCTTTGACGATTTCTGGGACGATGACTGCCTTGGAAAGTGCTAC
>CALINZ010000097.1 GCA_938045085.1 uncultured Collinsella sp.
GTCAGGCTGTTCTTGAGGATCTGCTCCAGACCCAGGAACTTGAGCATGCCCAGGGTGACCGTCGGGTTAAAGCGCAGGCCGCCCTTGTAAGGTCCAATGGCAGAGTTGAACTCGACGCGGTAGCCGCGATTGACCTGGACCTTGCCCTGGTCGTCGACCCAGGGGACACGGAACATGACGATGCGCTCGGGCTCGACGAGGCGCTCAAGCAGGGCGGCCTCCTCGTACTCGGGATGGGCGTCGAGCGCCGGCTGGATGGTGCCGAGGATCTCGGTCGCGGCCTGGATGAACTCAGGCTGCTCGGGATAGCGGGCCTTGAGCTCGTCGAGAACTTTCTGCGTGTAGCTCATGCTTCCTCCAATTGATGGAAAAGAAAAGTGTCGTTCGAGGCGCCCCATGCGCCGCGAGCTTTATCGAGTATGGATAATATCGCACTGTTGCAGCAAAGTTTCGCATAAGCCGACGAGCAGATGTTTCGTTTTGATTACGATGCAGGTAGAGGCGTTTTTGAGTGCCTGACATGCAAAACCCGTGTTTCAAACCTGTTTCGTCCACATGTTCCAAACCACCACATTGGGGACAGGCACCTTTGTGGTGATGTTGGTGGTTAGAGGACGAGCTGATGGTAGTCGGCGGGGGTTATGCGGCCCTCGGTGGCAGCGCGGAAGGCGGCGAGTGCATCGCCCGAGAACGGCATGGCCCAGCACAGCCCGCAGCCGGCGGTGATGGAGCCGGGCAGCGGCATGATGCGCCCGGGCACACCGGCGGCAAGGCACAGCTGCTCGCATTCCATCACATCGAAGGTGCTATCGAACGAAACGATGATCTTGCGTTCATGGTCGAGAGCATCACCGGACGGGCCTTCGCGGCGTGCATCGCGATACGCCGCGGCGGCCGCTTCCTCTTCCGCAGTATGTCCACAGCCACCGCAACCGCAGGTACAGGGTTCGGACCCGTCGCAAGTGCAAGGTTCTCCCGTGTCGGGACAAATATCGTGAGACATGGCAACTCCAATCGTCTAGGCGAGTAACTCGGCCGCCGCAAACTCCTCGGGCGTATTGACGTTCTCGAAGCAGAGCGTCGAGCCCGCGGCCTTAACGATCTGCGGCTCATCCATATAACCGGCCTGAACGCGATTGATCAGACAGCGAATGCGCTGTCGGTCGCAGGAGAGCAGCTCTTGGGCAACCGGCGCACACGCGTCACGGCGCCAGACGGCGCAAAGCGGCTCAATCCCCCGCTCCTCGCGCGGCACGCACACATCGAGCGCCTCGGCCTCAACACAGCCAGCAAGGGCACCGATTAGCTCCGAAGAGACAAACGGCATATCACAGGCGACGATAGCAACGAGAGGCAGCCGGGCCGCAGTCAGCGAACTCGCGATGCCGCGCATGGCGCCCGCCGGCCCCTCAAGGTCCGACACTATTCGCGGCACCAGGCCGCCAAACGCGCGCTCCTCAAGGTAGGCAAGCTCGCTGGGACGCGAAGTCGTCACGACCAACTCGCCGGCAACTGGCGCCAGCCGACCCAGCACGCGTTCGATGAGCGGCTCGCCGCAAAACGCCATGCGAGCCTTATCACAGCCCATGCGCGAGGACAGCCCACCCGCTTGGACGACACAAGAAAGATCGGCACGTCTTACGGTAGTCATACGGCAAAACACCTCCATCGGCATGCTCGAAACCCGGTGCACTAAGCTAAATACAGCCACCGAAATAGCAGCGCTACGAAAAGCTCGTGCAAAAACAAAACAGCGCCTTTGCGGCACGCAGCAAGACCGCGAGCACAAAAGCGCTGGTAGCGTATGGCGGGAACGTATGTGAATCGAACACATCCAAGACGTTTTGCACGCCTCGCAACGGTTTTGAGGACCGCGGAGCCCACCGGAGCCCATCCGTTCCCAAGTGCGGCGGTATTTTACCAAACCGAGCAGGCCGCAACTGCCTGGCACGACGAGAAGGACCATGCCTCCTAGCCTAACTTGCGGTGAAATAGTTCCTGTTTGGGGGCTTGGATATCTCATACAGGAACTATTCCACCGCAACTGAGGGGACGGGGCGGGATGGTCGATCTAGCGCAGGGACCTCAGGCCGCCGGCTTCTTTGTCGAGCACCGTAAAGCGCACGGCATCCAGGTGCTCCAAGATGCTGATGGCACGTTTGCGCGACACACCCAGGGCCTCGCGCAGTACGCTCGTGGTGGCAGCACCGCCGGCTGCCTCAATGGCGGCGGCAACAAGCTCGCGCGCATGGGCCTCGGCGGCAGCGGACAGGGCAACGTCGCGCTCGACCTTAACGATCGAGCGATTGAGCGAGAGCTCGCGCAGGGCACGCGTCATGGTGTCGCGATCGAGCTGCAACTGCTCGCCCACCTCGGGCAATATCGGTGCATCGAGGCCGGCCCCATCAAGCAGCGCCACGATACGTACACACGCCTCATGCACCACGCGTGCGGCAGCGGCGGCTGAGTGCGGATCGAATACCTCGGCGCCCTCGGAGGCACACACGCCGCGCGAGCAGCCCTCGGAAATCAGGGCTGCGGCAACTGTATCGTCAGCGGTAGGCCACGCAGCATGGGCAACGGCGCCAGGCGTAAAGCCCGTCTCCTTGGGAGACGCCGCATGCATGGCTGACAGGGTCGCCGCCAGTGCATCCATCGCGGCGTCGAGCACCACGGCGTCCGCCAAGAGGTCCGCATCACCCACGACAAGCTTGCGAACGGAGCCCTGCGCCACCAGCCCGCGCAGTGCGGCATCGACCTCGCCGACACCAAGATCCAAAGCCTCGGCAACATCAACCGCCGTAACCGGCAGCGTCTGCAACGCTAGCCAAGCGCCCACACCGCCCGCGATATCGCCGGACTCGAGCGCCGCGTACAGCATGCACTCCCCCTCAGTAAGCTCGCGCGAGCGACGGCAGCGCGAAAGCAGCACGCGCCCGCCGCCAATAAGCATAACGGGCGAATACGACAGCACCACGGCATGGTCTCCAGCACGCAGCGGCAGCGGCTCCTCCAGGCGCACCTGCACGGTACGGGTCTCGCCCACCGCCATGGGGGCCTCGCCCTCCATGAACATGATGCGACCGACGACCTCGGCCGTACCCGCCATCACGTGCACACGCGCACCCGACTCGAGCACGCGCGGCTTGGCTCCCTCGCGACCCAAATACGTAAACGTCATCATAAAGCGCATCGTCTGGCCAAAGCGGCCCGCCACGCCCAGCATCTCACCGCGATCGAGCGCGGCGACACCGTCGCCCACCAAGTTGAGCGCCACACGCTGTCCGGGCAGTGCTCGCGGCGTATCGCCATGCACCTGAATCCCGCGCACGCGACAGACCGTACGCGACGGCAGCGCGACAAGCTCATCCCCCACCGCGACGGACGCATCGTGCAACGTTCCCGTCACGACGGTGCCGACGCCCTTGATCGTAAAGCAGCGGTCGATGGGCAGACGCGGCGCGGCATCGGTGAGCTCGGCACGGGCACGGCAGGAATCCCAGCAAGCGGCAACCTGCTCGTCGAGTGCAGCCAGTAGGTCATCGATTCCCGCGCCGGTCTTGGACGACACGGGCACGATCGACGCGCCCGCAAACACGGTGTCCGACAAAAAATCATCGACATCGAGCTCGGCGAGCTCGGTCATCTCGGCGTCGGCCAGATCACACATCGTCAGCGCGACCACCATGTGAGTGACGCCCAGCAGCTCCAGCACATGCACGTGCTCGCGCGTCTGCGGCATTACACCCTCAACGGCAGAGACCACCAGCACGGCAACGTCGATGCCCGTCGCACCCTGCACCATGGCGCGCAGATAATGCGCGTGGCCCGGCACGTCGACCAGGCCAACGATCTTGCCACTCGGCAGCGCCAGCTCGCCAAAGCCAAGCTCAACGGTCATGCCGCGACGGCGCTCAACCTCTAGGCGATCAGGATTCTTGCCGGTCAGCGCCTCGATCAATGCCGACTTACCGTGGTCGACGTGACCCGCCGTGCCAACGATAACGGGACACTCCACCAGCGCTTTAACCTCACTCATCGAGCAATCGCCTTCTCAACGCACGCGACGAGCGTCGATGCCGCCGTCTCGATATCGCGGTCGCCCACAAGCGTACGGACGTCAAACAAAATGCGATCGTGCGAGGTTCGCGTGACGACCGGCGTGTCGAAGTCCTGGACAAGCGAGCGCTTGAGCGCGTCGACGGACAGGTGCCCGTCGACCGGGCAGACGGCCACGCACATCGTGGGCAGCTCAACGGTAGGCAGCGAACCGCCACCGGGGGTCGACGATTCCTCGACGATCTCCACCTGAACGGCACACGGGCAACCGGCCTTATCGAACCCGGCGACCATACGATCGCGCAGCTTACGGGCACGTCGCTCCAAATGAGCCTGCGGCAGCGTAAGCATGCTGAGCACCGGAATATCGCGATGGGCAACATCGGCGCCGTCCATGTAGATACGCAGCGTGGCCTCGAGCGCCGTGAGCGCCAGTTTGCCCGGACGCAGAGCACGCATGAGCGGATGTGCGCCGCAGGCCTGGACCAGATCGCGACGGCCCATGATGATGCCCGCCTGCGCGGCGCCCAGCAGCTTATCGCCCGAGCACGACACGATATCGAGTCCCGACGCCACCGAAGCGGGCG
>CALINZ010000098.1 GCA_938045085.1 uncultured Collinsella sp.
GTTTGGTGTCGATCGTGGCGACGGGGGAGAAGACCGTCATTTACGTCAATTCGCGCGACCAGTCCGTGGCGCTCGCCAAGACGTTGCGCAAGCGTGTGCCCGATTGCGCAACCCATATCGCGTTCTATAACGCGGGGCTTGCGCGTTCCGATCGCCGTCGCGTGGAGGAAGCATTCCGAGACGGCAGCCTCAGCTGCATCGTCTCGACATCCGCCTTTGGCGAGGGTGTCAACCTACCCGATATCCGCCATGTCGTGCTGTACCACATGCCGTTTGGCGGCATTGAGTTCAACCAGATGAGCGGACGTGCCGGCCGCGATGGCCAGCCCGCCGTGATCCATCTGCTCTATTCGTCGCGCGACGCCCGTATTAACGAGCGCCTACTCGACTGCTATGCGCCCGAGCGCGACGAGCTCGTCACGCTCTATCGCGCGCTGCAGACCATGTGGCGCTCCAACCGCGGCAAGACCGGGGACGATTTCTTTAGCGCGAGCGATATCGACATCGCGCAGATGTGCCTTGCCATCGATGCTCGCACGCCGGTCGACGAGCGTTCGGTGGAAAGCGGCCTGGGAATCTTCGAAGAGCTTGGTTTTTGTCACGTTTCGGGGTTTAACGACACTCGTCGCATCGCGATGGCCGAAAACCCCGGCCGCGTGCAATTGAGCAGGTCAATTCGCTATTTGGAGGGCTTGCGCTCGCGCATGGAGTTCTCGGCTTTCCGGAGTTGGGCGCTCGATTCGTGCGCTTCTGATATGCTAGCCAAAGTTAACCGCCCGATCGTACCGCGGGCCTAGGGGAAGGGGACCTCGATGGATGCCGCAGCCCGTACCGCCCATGATTCTACCCTCCAGCCGTTCTCGGAGATGGAGCACTATAAGCATGCCGATGAGCTGCCGCCCGAGATTATGGCGGACAGCTACGACAAGCTGGAGCGCTTGTGCCTCAAATATATGAATGAGGACGACTTCTCCAAGGTGGAGCAAGCCTACTGCTTTGCCGCCGAGAAGCACTGTAACCAAAAGCGCCGCTCGGGCGAGATGTACATTAACCATCCCGTCGAGGTTGCCATCATTTTGGCCGATCTCAAGATGGACTGCGATGTGGTGTGTGCCGCGCTGCTGCACGATACCGTCGAGGACACCGAGACCTCGCTTACCGATGTTTCCGGCCTGTTTGGCGATACGGTGGCCGAGCTTGTCGATGGCGTGACCAAGCTCACCAACATCGAAGTCGACAGCATGGACGAGAAGCAGGCGCTCACGCTGCGCAAGATGTTCCTCGCCATGTCCAAGGACATTCGCGTCATCATCGTTAAACTTGCCGACCGTCTGCACAACATGCGAACGCTGGCAGCCCTGCGCGAGGATCGTCGCCTGTTTAAGGCTCGCGAGACCATGGACGTGTACGCGCCCTTGGCCGACCGCCTGGGCATGAGCTCTATTAAGTGGGAGCTCGAGGACCTGTCCTTCTTCTACCTGGAGCCCGATGCCTACCAGCGCATCGCGCGCATGGTGGCTGAGTCGCGCGAGGTCCGCGAGCGCTACCTTGCCGAGACCATCAAGACGCTTACCGATGAGCTCAACCGCATTGGTCTGGAGGACTTCCAGATCAACGGCCGCTCCAAGCACTATTGGTCCATCTACCAAAAGATGAAGCGCAAGGGCAAGGAGTTCTCCGAGATCTACGACCTGGTGGCACTGCGCGTCATCACGCATTCGGTGCGCGATTGCTACTCCACGCTCGGCGCGGTGCATACGCTGTGGCACCCCATGCCCGGTCGCTTTAAAGACTATATCGCCATGCCCAAGGTCAATAACTACCAGTCGCTCCACACAACGGTCATCGGCCCTACGGCTCGTCCGCTCGAGATTCAGATTCGAACCTACGAGATGCATGAGCAGGCCGAGTACGGCATTGCCGCCCACTGGCTATATAAGAAGTCGGGCGGATCGTCTGCTTCCAAGACCAATGACGCTCAACGTTTGGACGACCAGATCAACTGGCTCAAGCATTCGCTCGATTGGGCGGCTTCCGACGAGATCACCGATGCCAAGGAATACCTGCACTCGCTGAAGGTCGATCTGTTCGATCAGGAGATCTTTGTCTTCACGCCCAAGGGCGAGGTCATGGCGCTTCGTGCCGGCTCTACACCGCTCGACTTTGCCTACGCCGTTCACACCGAGGTGGGAAACCATTGCGTCGGCGCCAAAATCAACGGTGCGGTGGCTCCGCTCACGCACGAGATTAAGACGGGTGACCGTGTCGAGATCCTGACTAACAAGAGTTCCAAGCCGTCGCGCGATTGGCTCAAGATCGTTAAGACACCTTCCGCCAAGTCAAAGATCCGCCGCTATTTTGCCGCTGCGACCAAGGACGACGACGCTGCCGCCGGTCGCGATATGCTGGCCAAGGACCTGCGTAAGCGTGGCTATGGCATTTCTACGCCGCGTTCGACGCGTGCACTCAACGCCGTGGCGGAGCAGTTTAACTTTAAGCAGCTCGAGGACCTGTTTGCCGCCGTCGGCGCCGGCAAGGTTGCCCCGCGCGCTGTGGGCAATAAGGTCGAGCAAATCTTGGACCCCAAGCCCGAGGAACAGCTCACCAAGGCCGAGGCTATCGCCGAGGTCGTGAAGCAGCCCGCTCGCGGCTCCAACCGCAAGCCGCAAAAGCGCGGCAAGAGCGCCAGTAACGGCATTATCGTCAAGGGCGAGAGCAACAGCGGCCTGCTGGTCCGTCTGGCTCATTGCTGCAACCCCGTGACGGGTGACGACATCGTCGGCTTCATCACGCGCGGTCGTGGCGTTTCGGTGCATCGCGCCAACTGCCCCAACGTCAAGGGTCTTATGGAACATCCCGAGCGCACGATCGATGTGGAGTGGGACGGCGCTGCCGACACCCTCTTCCAGGTCGAGATCGTGGTCGAGTGCCTGGACCGCATGGGCCTGCTCAAGGATGTCACCATTGCCATTGGCGATGCGGGCGGTAATATCCTTTCTGCCGCCACGTCGACCAACCGCGAGGGTATTGCGACCCTGCGCTTCATGGTCGAGATCTCGGACGCGAGCGGTCTGGATCCGCTGCTGGCTTCCATCAGCAGTGTCGATTCGGTCTACGACGCTCGCCGTCTTATGCCCGGCGAAGGCGGAGCTCAGCTCAAGCGTCGTGTGTAGGTGCGAGAGCCTCTCAGCATCATAGATATTGGTTACGTTCGAGGCATCGTTTGGTGCCTCGAACGTATTTTAGAAGGAGGGTATGCGCATGGGCGTTATGACTTTGGACCTGACACCCCGAGGCTCGGCTTCGATTGAGGCGCTCGTCAACGGCCCCATTCAGACCAACAGTTACGTCGTGATTTCGAATGACGAGTGCTTAATCGTCGATCCGGCGTGGGAGGGCGAGCGTCTTGTGGAGCATATCCGCACCGCGCATCCCGAGGTGCGCGTACTCGGCTCTGTCTGCACGCACGGTCATGCCGACCATGTTGGCGGGGTTGCCGGGGTTCGAGCTGTCGTTGGCGACGGCGCGCTATATGAGTTGTGCGCTAAGGACGTGACGGTACCTCGCGCAAATATCGAGGAGCAGCGCACCATGTGGGGTATCGAGACGCCCGATCCGGGTGAGCCGACGCGTTTGCTTGCCGAGGGCGATACAATCGAGGTGGGCGACGTCTGCCTGCAGGTGATCGAGACGCCGGGGCATACGCCGGGCGGCATCGTCCTGTTCGCCGCGACCGAGCAGGGGAACATCGCCTTTGTGGGCGACACGCTTTTCCCGGGCAGCCACGGTCGTACCGATCTTTCCGGCGGTAACGAGGCGGCGATTATGCGCTCGCTCTCCAAACTTGCCAAGACGCTTCCGCCCGATACCGTTTGCTTGACGGGCCATGGCGATTCGACCACGATGGCGCGCGAACTTATGCAGAACCCGTTTATGCAGATGTAGGCTCGAAGCCGTCTTTCGAACCACGAAGACCACTCAATCGTCAAGCTATTTTCCCCAGTGGGTCGATTCTGTGGGGCAAACGGTCAAAAATTGTCCAATCGGATGGTATTCGTGAACAAACGAACGTTTATGCTCGGGTATGTCGTGGTAAAATCTCAGGCGTTATCGGAGCAACCTTACAGGAGGTTTCTTTTATGCTCGTCAACGCAGCAGACATGCTCAAGAAGGCCGAGGCCGGCAAGTACGCTCTCGGTGCCTTCAACACCAACAACCTCGAGTGGACCCTGGCTATTCTCCAGGCCGCCGAGGAGGCCAAGTCTCCGCTGATCCTTCAGTGCACCGCTGGTGCCGCTAAGTGGATGGGCGGTTTCAAGGTCTGCGCCGACATGGTCAAGGCTGCCGTCGAGGCCACGGGCGTTACCGTCCCCGTCGCCCTTCACCTCGATCACGGTTCTTACGAGGACTGCTTCAAGTGCATCGAGGCCGGCTTCACGTCCATCATGTATGACGGCTCTCACGAGGAGACCT
This sequence comes from uncultured Collinsella sp., assembly GCA_938045085.1. Taxonomy (GTDB): domain Bacteria; phylum Actinomycetota; class Coriobacteriia; order Coriobacteriales; family Coriobacteriaceae; genus Collinsella. The sequence goes on from CALINZ010000098.1 coordinate 4,474, forward strand.
TCCAGCTTAACCTCGACCGCACCAAGGAGCTCGTTGAGCTTGCCCACTCCAAGGGCATGTCCATCGAGGCCGAGGTCGGCGGCATCGGCGGCACCGAGGACGGCGTGACCTCCAACGGCGAGCTCGCTGACCCCGCTGAGTGCAAGCAGATTGCTGACCTGGGCGTCGACTTCCTCG
>CALINZ010000099.1 GCA_938045085.1 uncultured Collinsella sp.
GCCGCGATAGCCACCCTGGCCCTGAAGGCTCCGCTGACCCGAGCGGGGCGCAAGTTCACCGCGGCCTTGATAGCCACGCTGGCCCGAACGCGGAGCCGAAGAGCGCTGGCCATACGGCTGTGATTGAGAGCGAAGACGCGGCGTCACCTGCGTGGCATCGGCATCCGCATAGCCACCGCGAGAGCGACCAGAAGAGACCCCACGGTAACCGCGATCGGAATAGCCGCCGTCGCCGTAGCCGGCACGAGGGTCACGAGCCACGCCGCGGGCAGCGGGAAGTGCACGGTCCTCGGGCATCGGCGTACTGCGGAACCGGTCACGCTGCGAACGAATCTCCTCGCCCGAACCCGTCTCGGTAATATAACCGGCCTGCTGAGGACGCTGTCCATAACGCGTCGAACGACCGCCCTGAACCATCAGGAAGCGCCCGTTATCGACCGAGGAACGCGAATTGACGTAGCCAGCGGCGTCCTGAAAACGACCGCCCTGCTGCGACGTCTCGCGCTCATATGCCATCAGATCGTCAAAGTAGGCATTGACGACCTCGCGCGGATTGAGGCCCAAAAAGCGAGCATAGCTCGAAATCATGCCCTGCGCATAGCCGCGCGGCGGCATCGAAGCAAAGTTACCGGTCTCGAAAAACTCGATGATCTGCGGCCTGATTTTGATGGTGTTGGCGACTTGCTGAATGGAAAGGCCCATTCGGCGACGCTGCTCGAGCAGCATGTCACCAAAGCGTGCAGCCATCAGAATCCTCCAAACTCACGATCTTCACGTGCCATCTCGGCGTCGACAGATTCCAGCGCGGCAAGCCCCTCCTCGTCCAGCAGGACCTCGCGCGGCTTGGAACCGTCGGGCGGACCGACGACACCCTTTTCTTCCAGCATGTCCATAATACGCCCGGCGCGCGCATAGCCAACCTTCAGACGACGTTGCAGACCAGATGTGGAGCCAAGCTGCGATTCCACCACAATATGGGCGGCTTCCCAAATGAGAGGATCATCGTCTTGCGGCTCGGCGACTCCGGTGCGGACAATGCCGCCGCCACCCGCCATGGACATGGAAGCGGGCGCCACGGCAGACAGGATCTCCTCGTGGTAGTCGGGCTCGCTCTGCGACTTGACGAACTCGACAATCTCGTTGATTTCGTCATCCGAGACAAAGCAGCCCTGGATACGGCGAGGCTTGCCCCAGTCGACCTTTGAGAACAGCATGTCGCCCAAACCAGTGAGCTTTTCGGCGCCCATCTGATCAATGATGACGCGCGAGTCGATACCCGTGGCGACGTTAAAGGCGATGCGGTTGGTGATGTTAGCCTTGATAAGGCCCGTCACCACGTTAGAGCTCGGGCGCTGCGTGGCCACGATAAGGTGGATACCGGCGGCACGGCCCAGCTGAGCAATACGCACGATCGAGGCCTCGACATCCTTACCGGCGACCATCATCAGGTCCGAGAGCTCGTCGATGATGATGACCAGGTAGGGCATCTTTGCGGCGGGTTATCGTAATGCTCAAACTCGCCGGCGGCCTGCTTTTCGTTGTAGGTCGAGATCTTACGCACGTTGAGACGCTCGAAGACCTTCAGGCGACGCTCCATCTCGGACACGGCCCATTGCAGAGCGCTCGCGGCCTGCTTGGGCTCGGTCACTACAGGCACGTAAAGATGCGGCAGACCGTTATAGCCCGCAAGCTCGACGCGCTTGGGGTCGACCATGATCAGGCGAACGTCCTCGGGAAGGGCGCGCATGAGCAAGGTCGTGATGATGGAGTTGATCATGACCGACTTACCGGAACCCGTGGTACCGGCGATCAGCAGGTGGGGCATCTTGGCAAGGTCGGCGACGACCGGCGTGCCCTCGGCATCGCGACCAATGGCCAGCTCGAGCGGACCGCCCTTAACATAGGGCAGCACGTCGCCCAGATTGACGTTTTGGCGCTTGCGATTGGGAATCTCGATGCCCACGAGCGAGGTGCCGGGGATCGGGGCAAAGATACGTACCGACTGGGCAGCGAGCGAAAGCGCGATATCGTCCTCGAGGCTCGAAATCTTGCTCACGCGCTCGCCCTCACCAGGCTGCAGCTTAAAGGTCGTCACCGTGGGGCCGGCGATCCAGCCGACCACGCGGGCACTGCGGCCAAACTCAAGCAAGGTGGATTGCAGTGACTCAGCGGTCTGCTCCAGCTCCTTGTCCGAAGACGCGGCGGAAGCCGACTGCGGGTTGGCATGCAGGATTTCGAGCGGCGGGAGCTTGAGGCCGTCCTCTTCTTCGCCCACGTTATCCGCGGGGGCATTGACCGCTCCCCCATCGCTAGAAGTAGGCGCCTCGGCAGCGCCCGCGACAGCCGTATCGGCAACCTTGGGATGCTTCAAGAAGTCGGGAATCTGAGGTGCTGCCGAGACAGGATTCACGTCAAACGGCGGCTCGGACTCGTCGATCTTATCGGGGTCGTCTTCCATCGAAAGCTGACCGGTTACCTGGTCGCGCTTGGCATGACGACGCGGCAGCAAAGTTGTCTTTGCGGTCTCAATCGGAGCCTCGTCGTCCTCGTCATCACCCTCGGTGAGCTCAATCTCGCTATCGGACCAAGACGGGTCGGGCTCGCTCGTGTTGAGTTTGGGCGTGGCCTTGCCCTTCTTAACATGACGACGCGGCAGCAGCGTCGTCTTAGCGCGCTCGGCCTCCACGGCATCGGACACGTCGATAAACGGATCCTCGTCCTCGTCGTCCAAAACCGGGTCCACATCGTTGCCCATGACCGTGGTCACGGCCGCATCGGAACTCTTTTGGCGCAGAATGCTCAGGCGGGGGCGGGCGACACCAGGCACCGACAGGGCCTCATCGTCACCCCACGGGCTCGCGTTAACATCGGCACGACGGCGCTCGGCAAAATCGGCCGCACGATCGCGGGCAGAGCGCAGCACGCCACCCACCGAAAAGCCGATGATGACAAAACCAACGACGGCCAGACCCAACAGGACTACCATCGCGATAGGCTTACCCAGGGCATTCTGCAGCGCACTCGCAATAAACGCACCGATGTAGCCACCCGAAGCGGACAGATTTTGCGGCGTGAACATAAGATCGCACGAGTCGCTCGTACCCGGCACCATCAGCGAAAGAATAGAGACGACGGCGATAAAGACCACGGCGCCGCCCGCAACAGAGCGCGCGTTGAGCGGCGAGTCCTCACCTAAAAAGAGCGTGGCGGCAAACAGCAAAATGACAATCGGCAGCACGTAGGCGCCCAGGCCAAAGCCAAGGTGGTAGAAACCGGCAACCGCAGCCGTCACGGGTGCCGTTGCCGGGGAAATCACGGCAATGAAGGACGCAATCGCCAAAACGGCGATGACCACGCCGGCGATATCGCGGTTGGCCGAGGGCTCGACCAGGGGCTCAAAATCGTCGAAGTCGGCCTCGTGGCCCTTATTGGCACGCAGATGGGAACCGGCACCCTTAGCAGATGCCGGTTGGTTGTTGGCTTTATTGCCTTTGGCGTTTTGTGCAGATCCGCGCGCCAAACTAAACCTCCATGACGACCGGGATGATCATCGGACGAGTGCGCGTACGGCTCCAGATAAAGTTGGAGAGCGAGTCGCGCACGGCCTTGCGAATGGCATCGGAACCGCTGCTCGTAAAGCTGAACTTGCCCTTCTCGATCGTCTTCATGATGGACGCGGAGGCATCCTCGGAGAACTGGTCGTCGATGGCAAACGAGACGCCACGGCCCGAGAACTCGATGGCCTCGATCTTCTTGTGCTTGAGCGAGACGATGGCGACGGCCGTGACCATACCGTCGTTGGCGAGCTTCTGACGATCGCGCAAGACGATGGGGTCGGTATCGCCGATACGCAGGCCGTCGACGTAGACGACGCCGGACTCGACGGGCGTACCGCGCTTGACGATACCGCCGCGCATCTCGAGCGTGTCGCCGTTATCGAGGATAAAGATATGATCGTCCTTGATGCCCATCTTGCGGGCCAGCTGGGCATGGGCGCGCAGATGCACGGCCTCACCGTGAACCGGCATAAAGTACGTGGGCTTGGCCATGGCCATCAGGAGCTTGAGCTCCTCCTGGCTACCGTGGCCCGAGACGTGGACAAGAGCGCGGTTCTTATCCCACACGTCGCAGCCGAGCTTGGCCAGGCTGTTGACGACCTGCTGGACGGCCTTCTCGTTACCGGGGACCGGCGTTGCCGAGAGGATGACGGTATCGCCCTCGTGGATGGAAAGCGTCTTGTGCTCGCCGTTGGCCATACGGGACAGCGCCGACAGCGGCTCACCCTGCGAACCGGTGCACATGACGACGATCTTATCATCGGGCAGGTTATCAATGTCGAAGGCATCGATGATATCGGCATCGTCGATGTTGAGGTAGCCCAGCTCACGCGCCACGCGGGTGTTCGTGAGCATGGAGCGACCGGTCACAACGACCTTACGGCCGCACTTGCGGGCGGCATCGCAGATCTGCTGCAGGCGATGGATGTGGCTCGAGAACGACGCGACAAACACGCGACCCGGGGCGTTCTTGATGGCGTGCAGCAAGTTGGGACCAACATCGGCCTCGGACTTGGTAAAGCCGGGAACCGTGGTATTGGTGGAGTCGGACAGCAGCAGGTCGATACCCTGCTTGGCAAAGCGGCTGATAG
>CALINZ010000100.1 GCA_938045085.1 uncultured Collinsella sp.
TACGACAACGAGAACTCCTACACCTCTCAGATGGTCCGCACCATCAAGTACTTCGAGAAGTTCGTTGCTTAATTTAGCTTTTAACGAATAGCTCGTTGAGCGTCTAAAGAAGGGCGCGGCCTTATAGGGCTTACACCCTAGGGTCGCGCCCTTTTTATAAGAAATCGTCTGCCGTAATGGGAGGCAGACACGTACGAAAGGTAGAAGCAAACATGGCCTTTACCAAGAAGACCGTCCGCGACATCGATGTCGACGGCAAGCGCGTTCTCGTCCGCGTTGACTTTAACGTGCCTATCAAGGATGGCGTCGTTGGCGACACCACCCGTATCAAGGCTGCCCTGCCCACCATCAACTATCTCGTTGAGCACAACGCTCGCGTCATCCTCATGAGCCACCTCGGCCGTCCCGAGGGCACCGGCTTCCAGCCCGAGCTGTCCCTCGAGCCCGTCGCCAAGAAGCTCGCTGAGCTCTCTGGTCTTGACGTTGCCTTTGTCGCCGACACCTACGGCGAGAAGGCTGCTGAGGCTGTCGCTGCCGTCGAGCCGGGCAAGGTCCTCGTTCTCGAGAACGTCCGTTTTGACAAGCGTGAGAAGAAGAACGATCCCGAGATCGCCAAGAAGCTCGCTTCCTATGGTGACGTCTTCGTTCTCGATGCCTTCGGTACCGCTCATCGCGCCCAGGGTTCCGTCGTGGGCCCCGCCGCTTACCTGCCCGCAGTCGCTGGCTTCCTGCTCGAGAAGGAGGTCGACACGCTGACCGGCATCTTCGCCGAGCCCGAGCGTCCCTTCGTCGCTATCGTCGGCGGTTCCAAGGTTTCCTCCAAGATCGGTGTTCTCGATCACCTCATCGACTCCGCTGACACCCTGATCATCGGTGGCGGTATGGCCTGCACGTTCTTCCTGGCTCAGGGCCTGTCCGTCGGTCAGTCCCTCAAGGAAGAGGACTGGGTCGAGCGCGCTGGCGAGATGCTCAAGAAGGCCGAGGAGAAGGGCGTCAAGATCCTGCTCCCCATCGACAACCGCGTTGCCGATCACTTTGGCGAGGACGCTGTCCCCGAGGTTGTCGCTTCCGACGCTATCCCTGACGATCGTGAGGGCATGGACATCGGCCCCAAGACCGAGGAGCTCTACGCCGAGGCCGTCAAGGGCGCCAAGACCGTGTTCTGGAATGGCCCCATGGGCGTCTTCGAGTTCGACAACTTTGCTCACGGCACCCAGGCTATCGCCGAGGCTGTCGCCGAGGCCGACTGCACCTCGATCATCGGCGGTGGCGACTCTGTCGCGGCTGTCAACAAGTTCAACCTGGCCGACAAGATGAGCTGGATCTCCACCGGTGGTGGCGCTTCCATGGAGCTCGTCGAGGGTAAGGCCCTGCCCGGAGTGGAGGCGCTTCTCGATGCCTAATCGCACCCTTCTCATCGCTGGTAACTGGAAGATGAACAACGACGTCGCCGAGGCCGCCAAACTCGCCGACGAGCTGGCTCAGGCTCTGCCCGAGGTTCCGGCTGGCGTCGAGGTGCTCGTCTGCCCTCCGACCATCGACATCACCACGGTTCATGACCGCATTCAGGCTGCCCCCATCGCCCTCGGTGCACAGAACGTGTACTGCGAGGCCAAGGGTGCCTTCACCGGTGAGTCCTCTTGCGACATGCTCAAGTCCGCTGGCTGCACCTACTGCATCATCGGTCACTCCGAGCGTCGCGACTACTTCCACGAGACCGACGAGGATCAGAACAAGAAGGCCAAGGCCCTCGTTGCCGCCGGTCTTGTTCCCGTCTTCTGCTGCGGCGAGTCCCTTGAGGTCCGCGAGGCCGACACCTATGTCGAGCACGTCGTGAACCAGGTCAAGGCTGGCCTTGCTGGTCTTGAGATCACCTGCCCCAAGCAGGTCGTCGTCGCCTACGAGCCCATCTGGGCCATTGGCACCGGCAAGACCGCTACCGCCGAGGATGCTCAGGAGGTCTGCGGCGCTATCCGTGAGACCCTCAAGGAGATGTTCGGCGAGGAGCTCGCCGACGGCATCCGCGTTCTCTATGGTGGCTCTGCCAAGCCCGGCAACATCGCTGAGCTCGTCGCCAAGCCCGACGTTGACGGCGCCCTCGTGGGCGGCGCTTCGCTCAAGGCTGCCGACTTCGCCTCTATGGTCGTCAAGGCAGGCGAGTAGGACATATGGCACAGCGTCATCTTCCTGCACTCCTGATCATCATGGACGGCTGCGGCCTGGCTCCGGCCGATGGCGAGAACGCCGTCGCCGCTGCCAAGACGCCCTTCCTTGATAGCCTGTACGAGAAGTACCCCCACACCACGCTCGGCGCTTCGGGCGAGGACGTGGGTCTTCCCGATGGCCAGATGGGTAACTCCGAGGTGGGTCACCTCAACATCGGTGCCGGCCGCATCGTGTTCCAGGAGCTTTCGCGCATCAACAACGCCATCAAGGATGGCTCCATCGCTAAGAACGAAGTCTTCGTCAAGGCTATGGACGACGTCAAGGCTGACGGCAAGACCCTCCACCTTATGGGCCTTATGAGCCCTGGCGGTGTTCATTCCCATATGAACCACGTCGAGGCTCTGGTCAAGATGGCTGCCCGGCATGGCGTCAAGACCGTTCGTGTCCACGCCTTTATGGACGGCCGCGACGTCGACCCGCAGTCCGGTGCTGGCTACATGAGCGAGTTCTGCGCCTTCCTGGCTAAGATCTCCGAGGAGACCGGTTGCGACGCTCGCGTCGCCACCGTCTCGGGCCGCTATTGGGCCATGGACCGCGACAACCGTTGGGAGCGCATCCAGCGTGCCTACGACGTCATGGTCAATGCGTCCGATGCCGATACCGATCCCGTTGCCGGTATCAAGGCCTACTACGAGAAGGATCCGCGCGGTGACGAGTTCGTCGAGCCCTTCGCTGCCCACAACGAGGGCATCCACGAGGGCGACGCGGCCATCTTCTTCAACTTCCGTCCCGACCGCGCCCGTCAGATGACTCGCGTGTTCACGGACAAGGAGTTCGACGGCTTTGAGCGCGAGCAGATCAAGCTTTCGCACTTTGTGACGATGACCGAGTACGATCCGACGTTTGACGTCGAAGTCGCCTTCCCCAAGACGTTCCCCGAGAACGTCCTGGCCGACGTTATTGCCGCCAATGGCCTGAAGCAGCTGCACACCGCCGAGACCGAGAAGTACGCCCACGTGACGTTCTTCCTCAACGGCGGCATCGAGGAGCCCAAGGAGGGCGAGGAGCGCGTGCTCGTCGCTTCCCCCAAGGTCGCTACCTACGATTTGCAGCCTGAGATGAGCGCTCCCGAGGTTACCGAGAAGCTTGTCGCCGCTATTAACGAGGATCGCGCTGATTTCTACATCGTGAACTTCGCGAACTGCGACATGGTTGGTCACACCGGTGTCTTCGACGCCGCCGTTAAGGCCGTCGAGGCTGTTGACGATG
>CALINZ010000101.1 GCA_938045085.1 uncultured Collinsella sp.
AAGCCAATACAAACGCCGCCTCCTGGAGGACGGCGTCATTGGAGAGCGCGGGCGTGGTCTCGTTGGCTTTGACATTCCCGCGTTCAGGGAATTCTTGAACGAGAAGGCGTTTTAGCACGCCGGAATTGTCCGCGGAAGCATCAACGCATGGCAATCAGCATTCCTCTTGATAAGGATAGCAAGCATTTTCCACCAACACCGATTGCCATGCGTTCTTCTTGTCCTTAGGCGAGCTTGCGAGCGAGCTCTCGCACCTCTTCCAGCTTGGGCGATGAGGCCATGCTGTCGCGCTCGGTCATACCGCTGATGGTGACAACGCCCTGGTCCTCCCACTTGCAGTACGCGCAGGTTGACTTGTACATAGCGATCGCCGCATCATAGACGCCCTCGCTGTGGCTATCGAGCAAAAGGGCCGTCTTGGTGAACGGGAAGCCCGTAGCACCGAAGGCGTACAGGCGGTCGATGGCGGCCTTCTCCTGTGCGGTGATATCAAACCAGTAGATAGGCGAAGCGAAGACAACCATGTCGGCGTCTTTCAGCGACTCGATCACGTCGGCCATGTCATCCTTCTGCACACAGGTGCCCTCATGGGTAAAGCAGTACTGGCATCCCAGACAACCAGCGATCTTTTTGCCGGCAACGCGGACGATCTCGACCGTATTGCCGCCCTCACGCGCGGTCTCGGCAAACGCCTCGACCATGGTGTCGGTATTGGCGCCCTTGCGCGGGCTACCACTCAATACAACGATTTTCATAGGATTCCCTCTCCTTCATGCTGCAGGCGCGCAGCATGTTTTCTTGTAACCAAAACAAATGGGGTTAATCAATCGCCTCGTTTCAGCTACTCCCACTCTTTAGAAGAATCGTTGCTGGAGACTTGGCATTAAATCAAGGCACGCCTTATTTCAGATATTTCTCAAAGAACGCTTTCAGCTTTTCAAACGGAATGATATCCATCTGATCGTAGAGGTCGGTATGGCTGGCGCCGGGGATAATGAGCAGCTCCTTGTTGTCCCCGGTCAGCTTGCCGTACGCGGTTTCGCTGAAATAGCGGGAGTGCGCCTTCTCACCGTGCACCAGCAGTACCGCAGAGCGGATTTCGCTGCTGTATTGCAAAATCGGCATATTCAAAAACGACAGCGAGGACGTCACATTCCAGCCGCCATTGGAGCCCAGGCTGCGGGGATGGTAGCCTCGCGGGGTCTTGTAGTAGGCGTAGTAGTCCTTCACGAACTGGGGCGCGTCCTCCGGCAGCGGATCAACTACGCCACCCGCCAGCGCGTAGCTGCCGTTTTTATAGTCCTCGGTGCGCTGCGCGTTCAGTGCTTTCCGCTTTTCGAAGCGCGCCTGCTCGGAATCCTCGGCGTCAAAGTAGCCGTTTGCGGTCACGCGGGTCATATCGTACATGGTCATAGCCGCGGTGGCCTTGATGCGGGTGTCGATGGCTGCGGCATTGATCGCCATGCCGCCCCAACCGCAGATGCCGATGATACCGATGCGCTCCGGGTCAACGCTATTCTGCACAGAGAGAAAATCCACCGCTGCGCAGAAGTCCTCGGTGTTGATGTCCGGCGACGCCACATAGCGGGGCGCACCGCCGCTCTCGCCGGTATAGGACGGGTCGAAGGCAATCGCGAAAAAGCCCAGCTCCGCCATTTTCTGCGCATAAAGGCCGGACGTTTGCTCCTTCACCGCGCCAAACGGACCGCTGACGGTGATGGCAGGCAGCTTGCCCTCCGCGTTCTTTGGCACGTAGACGTCGGCCGCCAGTGTGATGCCGTATCGGTTGTGGAAAGTCGCCTTACTGTGCTCGACCTTGTCGCTTTTGGGGAACACCTTGTCCCATTCCTGCGTCAGATTCAACTGTTCCATGCTTAATCCTCCTTGTTAGTCGCTTTAAGGTATTCCTTGTCGTCCACAGGCTCCAACCACTCGTTGGAGGTCTCCTCGCCCGGAACCTCCAGCGCGAGATGGGAGAACCAGCTCTCGGGCGCGGCTCCATGCCAATGTTTCACACCCGGGGCGATGTTGACCACGTCGCCAGAGCGCAGCTCCTGTGCCGGTTTACCCCATTCCTGGTAAAACCCTCGACCAGCCACACAGATGAGGATCTGTCCGCCGCCGCTTTTGGCGTGATGGATGTGCCAGTTGTTGCGGCAGCCGGGCTCGAACGTCACGTTGTAGACGCCGACCTGATTGGTGGAAAGGGGCACGAGGTAGCTTTGCCCGATAAAGTACTTCGCAAATGCGTCGTTGGGGGCACCGATAGGAAAGGCCATCTCGTTTTGGTGCTCGGCTCTCGCATCGGCGGCGTCGCCATCCGCCCAGACCTCCTTCGCCATGCGGAAGGCCGCCCATGCCTTGGGCCAGCCCGCGTAAAACGCCGCATGCGTAAGGATTTCCGCTATCTCAGCCCTGGTCACCCCGTTGTTCTTTGCGGACATCAGATGATATTGGAACGAAGAGTCCGTCAGGCCCTGCGCCATTAGGGCCACCACCGTCACCACGCTGCGGTCTCGAAGGGAAAGCCCGTCTTCTCGGCTCCACACCTCGCCGAACAGCACATCGTCATTGAGCTGAGCGAATTTGGGGGCAAAATCCCCCAGGGCGTCTCTGCCCGCCGTCTGTTTAATTGCCATGATCGATTTCCTCCTATCGATGGTTCTAGACACGAATCTGCCTCCGCGCGGCCAAGTGGCCCGCCTAGATTCCCATGCCCATTTGTCGCGCTTGCTCAAGAGCGGGATGCCCGGAGATATCGCCCACGCCGTTCACGCCGCCGGCGAAAACCGTTTTGCCCATTACGGACCACCCCTTGCGCTACCGATTTGTATTGACGAGAATGAAGGTAATACCTAAACCTGACTTTAGGTCAAGGAATGAAGTCGAGATTTATTCGGAGGAGCCATGTACACAATCGGACAGGTGGCGGAGATGTTCGGTCTGCCCGCCTCAACGCTGCGGTACTACGACAAGCAGGGATTGTTCCCGGGGCTGGAGCGGACGTCCGGCATTCGCCGATTCGGCGATACGGAACTCGAAGCGCTTCGGGTCATCGAATGCCTGAAGAAGGCGGGAATGGAGATCAAGGACATCCGACTGTTCATGGAATGGTGCGCAGAGGGGCCATCGACCTACCCCAAGCGCAAGGCCATGTTCGAGGAGCGGAAGGCCCACATGGAGTCGGAGATCGCGAAGATGAACCGTGCCCTGGACATGTTGAAGTTCAAATGCTGGTACTACGAGCAGGCGATTCAAGATGGCAGCGAGGATAGGCTGGAAGCGCTGATTCCCGACAATTTGCCGGAAGAAATCAAAGGCGCCTACGAGAACGCGCACGCTCGATAATGCCGACCGATCTCAAGGGAATTCGGTGAGGAGTCCTCTTCGGTTAGTGATGTACTTCTTTCCCTTGATGTCGTAGCGCTTCGCCTCATAGAAGACGAAGGCGTCGCGGAGGTAGGAGATGTAGCGCCCGACGATGACGTGGTTGGTGGGAACCTTGTTGGCGTCGAGGACGTTGGCGATGTTGTTGGGCGAGTTGAGGTTGCCGGAGTTGTCCATCATGTACTCGGCCAGCCTCTCCAACACGGTGGAGTCGGTACGTATTGCGGTCTACCCAAGCCATAATCCACTCCTTCTCGGTTTCGAAACTCGATTATTTCTAAAGTTTCGAAACCGAGAAGGCAATGTACACAAGGATGCATCGAGGAGCGAATCCCAGTAGCGCCATGTCAGCAGCGATGCCGGACGCATTCGCACGTGCTACAATCCAACCACCAGAGATGAAAACACAGTCCCCGTCGGGTAGTCGTGGGCGTGCGCTAGTCCGCATCAGTAACCTGCCTCCTTGGTTGTCCCTTCTCTGCATGGTCATCTACATAAAGGAGGAACCAACCATGCAGATCAGCGTGTCGTCCACCCTGACCGTATATCACGACGGTCAATTCTGGGTCGGGCTGGCGGAGCACGTCGAGGGCGGAAGGTATGGCGTCGCCCGCATCGTCTTCGGCGCAGAACCGTCCAATGAGGAGATCCTGCGATTCGTCGTCAACAAATGGGCGAAGCTCTCGTTCTTCGTCCATGATCCGACCGAGGCGAGCAAGCCCGCGAAGAACCCCAAGCGACGCGCCCGCGAGGCGGCGAAAGCACTTAAGCAGCCGGCGATGAGCACCAAGGCGCAGCAGGCGCTCGCAGCGCAGAGAGAAGCGATGAAGCAGGAGTCAGCTCATGCAAGAAACCGACGCCGCGCGGAAGAGGCTAATGCGCGCTACGAGCAGAGAAAACTGAAGCGCAAGCAGAAGCATCGCGGGCATTGATCGCCATTCGCAGCAAGGCAAACCATATACAGCAGCGGCGTCAGTTCCACTTGAAGCCGACGCCGTGTAGACGCTGATGGTGACGGCTATGCACGGGCACGGGCGCGCCACCGCACTTCACAGCTTATTTCTCAAGTATTTGGGACGCACACGCGGCGTCCAAAAATGCGGAGCGACTCCGCATGGCTCGAGACTGAGCCGAGGTGCCCTACTTCTCGCCCTCCAGCAGCCCCACGATGCGGTCGATGTCGACGGCAAAGCGAGGCCTTCCCTCGCGCTCGTAGCGGTCGAGGTATGCCTGGCACTCGGAGACAATGCGCTTGGTGTTGCCATCGATGATGCGCTGGAGCGTCTCGTAGTAGGCCGAGCCCTCGGTCCTGAAGCGGCGCTGGTAGCCCTTGGTTATGGGGAACATCTTGATGTAGTGGATGCCGTGGCGGCAGCCGGGGCGCGTCGTGGGGCGGGGTGGCAACGCAAAGTACTGGTCTTTGGGCACGTTAGGGGCGATGTTGGAACGCAGCGGCACGGCGAAGTCCCTGCGCTTCCCGCGGAAACGCAGCCTCGCCACCGCGATGCAGG
>CALINZ010000102.1 GCA_938045085.1 uncultured Collinsella sp.
ATTCAGACACGTATGCCGCCAAAATTAGGCCAGCCCTCCCATGGCATCAAATTCGGCCTTGATCTTCTCGGCGACATTCCGATACGACTTATATAGACTTGAATCGCGTTTGACTTCGTCGGTCATAACGGGAATCTCTAATTTGGAAACCTCATCTTTTCCCGTCTGAACCGCCACAACAACGCCCATACCAAGACACATATTACGCTTGGCAGCGTTTATTTTCGCCGCCTTGGCAGGATTTGCCAGGATACGCTGGGCAAATTCCTGTTTAGAGACCGCTTCTTCGGCCTCCGGATCGCCCGCCTCGGCCACTTCGCACTGCAACACGTCCGCATAGTCAAAAATCTTCGGCTCGCCACCGCGCTGATGCACGGCCCACTTGCGGCGCGTGGCATCCTGGTAGATGGCCGGCAAAAATGTAAACCGCGGCGGGTCCAAAATCGTATCCGTGATGGTAAACACATCGGGATCAAAGGCATCCTGCGGGTTTTTCTTCTTGAACAGCCCCATATCAGCCTCCCGTACTAGCATTAAACAACTCAAGCTGAATATAGCACCAATTTCAAGCCGCTGCCTTACCCTATCGGTGCGCGGCGTCTAAGGCTCGCCCAGCGGAAGAGTTAACGGACGAGGGCCGGGGTGCCTGCCTTGTTTTGAGAAGTGGGCTCCGCGAACTTCTCAAAACAAGGCAGGCACCCCGGCCCCGCCGGCAAATAGCGGACACTCCGCATGCAATCTATGCAAACAAACAAGTACGCTTAGCTACATTCGGTAAGTTCGAGCACGCTGCCCTTAACGATAAGCGCCGGCTCCAGGACGACCTCTTCGGCACGCCTGCCGCCCCTACCGGCAAGACGCTTGGACATGCAGCCAAAAGCATGCTCCGCAAGGACACCAGGATCCTGCTCAATCGCGGTCAGCGCCGGCTCAAAGAGAACGTCGGCCGCCGAGTTGTCATAGCTCACCACCGAGATATCGCCCGGGATGCTCTTCCCCATCTCGTGCAAGCGCTTGAGCAGACCGAGGGCGATGTTATCCGAACTTGCGAACACGGCGGTGGCATCAGTTGCGAGCACCGCCTCCGAGGCCTCGTAGGCACTCGGAATGTAGTACTCGCTCTCAAACTCCAAACGTGCGTCGATAGGCAGGCCAACCTCGCGCAGCGCGCGCTCATAGCCGGCAAGTCGCTTACGCCCCGTATTGGAACGGCGCGCGTTAACCAAGCAGGCAATGTGACGGTGGCCCTGCTCGATCAGATAGCGAGTGGCCATGTAGCCACCCATCTCGTGGTCGAACATCACCTTGTCGCACTCGAGCCCCTCAATGGCACGGTCGACCATCACGGCAGGGATAGGCAGATGGCTGACTTCTTCGCGCAGGGCGCGGTCGTCGGAGAACTCGTCGCCCACGACCAGGAAGACGCCATCAACGCCGCGCGTTACCAGCTGGCGCAGCAGCTCCAGATCGTCATCGGCGCTTCCACCCGAGCTGGTAATGAAGAGCGCATAGCCGTCCTCGCGACAGCGCTTTTCCAGGCTACCGGCGAGCGAGGCAAAAAAGCGGCTCTCGATGTTAGGGACGATAAGGCCCAGCGTGCGCGACTCGCGCATGACCAGACTACGCGCAATCTGGTTAGGAACATAGTGGTTGCGCGCCGCGACCTCCTTGATGAGTTTGCGGTTTTCTTCCGAGATGCGACAAGGCCGATTATTGAGCACAAGCGAGACCGACGAGGGGGAAAGCCCCACCTCCTGGGCGATCTGCTTGAGGGTGACTTTGTTGGCCATCTCGCTCCTTCCGGGTTTACGCGCAATCTCTTGAAAGTATAGCGACTACCCCTCTACCTCGGTGATAAACACTTTATCAATCCGGTAGACGGCTGTTTTATCGCCGCCAGCGCACCAAATCCGTCCGGGTGGGGTATATTGCAATCGATTGATGACAACGACCACCAAAAGGCGGATATTCGTATGCACGAGAACGACTTTTTTAACGAGGACCTGCTGTGCGCGCTTGCTGGCGTTGCCGGCGAGGACAACGTGCTGATGAGCGAGCCCATGCGCGAGCACACCACGTTTAAGATCGGCGGCCCGGCCGACGTCTTTGTCACGCCCGATACCGAGCAGGGCCTCGTCGCCACGCTCGATACCTGCTATCGCTGCGATCTGCCCCTCACCATCGTGGGCAACGGCTCCGACCTGCTCGTCGGCGACAAGGGCATCCGCGGCGTCGTCGTGGCGCTGGGCGAGGGACTCTCCGACATTACGGTCGACGGCACGCACGTCACGGCGGCAGCCGGCGCCTTGCTTTCCGATGTCGCCGCTGCGGCAGCCGAGGCCGGTCTCACCGGCATGGAGCCCATCTCGGGCATCCCCGGATCGGTCGGCGGCGCCTGCTACATGAACGCCGGTGCCTACGGTGCCTGCATGGCCGATGTGCTAAAGTCCGTGCGCGTCTACAAACCCGCTCGCCAGCTCGACGACGGCACCCGCGGCAGCGGCAATATCATCGAGTTCGATGTCGATGAGCTCAACCTGGGCTATCGCAAGAGCCGCATCGCCGACGACGGCTTCATCGTGCTTTCGGCCACCTTCAATCTCGCCCCGGGCAACGCCGCGATGATCAAGGCCGACATGGACGACTACCGCCAGCGCCGCGAGGACAAGCAGCCGCTCGACATGCCGAGTGCCGGCTCCACTTTCAAGCGCCCCGAGGGTTACTTTGCCGGCAAACTCATCATGGATGCCGGCCTGCGAGGACACGCCGTTGGCGGCGCGCAGGTGAGCGAGAAGCACTGCGGCTTCATCGTCAACGCCGACCACGCCACCGCCGCCGATGTCGACGAACTCATCCGCCACATCCAGGCAACCGTCAAAGACCAATTCAACGTAGACCTAGAACCCGAAGTCCACCGAGTCGGCGAATTTTTATAAAAAGAAGGCCCCGAAAGGGGCCTTCACTTTCTTTAATTCAGACAACCAGTCCGGTGTGCCGCGCCCCGAACCCAAGAGGGCCGCGTGCCCGCCCGCAATATATTTGATTGATCGCGAGTTCCGCACGCAAAGAAGGCCACTTAATGTGGCCTTCGTCTTGCGCAGGACTGCCCGAGCAGGCAATCAAATATATTGCGGGCGGGCACGCGGCCCCGTCGGCTTTACGACAGCGCCACGCCGCCGAGCCAGCCCCAACGCACGCCAGAGCCAGTGCCATAGAAGCTAATAAACGAGTCAAGCGACTTAGACGTAATGGCACCCTCGTTGCTCATAACGATGCCGCCGCCAACGTAGATACCCACATGACCGTAGATAAGGCCCGGAGCACCCGTGCCGCTGTGCGAGGAATCGGCCACGATCATGCCCACCTGCAGCGCCGAGCGGTCGGAGCTATAGCACCAGGCGTTAAACATGTCGCACGCATTGCCTCCAAAGTAGCCAACGCCGGCGTTACGGAAGACATTGGTGACCCACGCCGCGCACCAGTTCTGACCCGGCGAAGGCGTGGAGTAGCACGCGTTGACGACGGCCTGCTGTTTGCCCGAGCCGGCATTCTGTTGCGGGGTTCCGGGCGCATACGATCCGCCACCCGAGCTTGAGCCACCCGAGTAGGAATTGCTCTTGTTCGCGGCAGCCGCGGCAGCGGCAGCCTTCCTAGCAGCCTCCTCGGCCTGGGCGGCAGCGAGGATCTCGGAATCGCGCTGAGCCATGAGCTCCTTGACGTCGTCGGAAAGACCGTTCAGCACGGTCTGGACTTCTTGCTGCTTGGCCTGCATATCCTGCATCTGAGCCGTCTGCTGGTCCTTGAGTTTCTCCAGGTCGGCCTTTTGTGCTTCGAGCTCGGTCTTCTGTGCGTCGAGCTCAGCCTGAATCGTCTGGATATCCTCGATGGCATCGCGGTCGCTCTTGTTGATCTTCTCAACGTAATGCGCGTTGGCGACGAGTTCCTCAAACGAGCCAGAGGCCAGCAGCAACGACAGGATGTTCGTGCCGCCGGACTTGTAGCTGGCGGCCACGCGATCGGAAAGGTCGTTGCGCTTCTTCTTGAGCTCGGCCTTCTTTTCATCGATCTGGGCCTGCGTGTCGTCAATCTTGCCCTGGACATTCTCGATGTCGTTGAGGGTCTGGGCATTCTTGTTGGCCAGCGCCGCATACTCATTTGCGATGCTGTCGAGCTGGGCCTGAACCTCGTCGAGCTGGGCCTGGGCGGCATTCAGTTTATCGGTGGTTTCTTTGGAAGCCTCCGCCGCATGGGCGCGAGCGGGCAGACCAAAAAGAACTGCCGCAGAAGCGGCGCCGAACAGGGCCTTGAGGGCAGTGCGGCGCGAGAGCTCCTGGGAAAGGATGGAATCGCTGTTTGGTGACATATGTACTCCGTTACATGCTTATTTATATGTCGCTCAACTCATACATATTAGCGTACATATGGCGCGTCCCAACGATTTCCACGAACGGCAGGAAACTACAAGGTCAGCGGCTCGTAAGCAAATGCCAAAGATCAGGTTATGCGTACGCAAGCTCTTTTATGAGTACGTTAGCACAATCCTCTGCTTTTCCCACAGCGCACGATTTGGGCGTCCCCGCCTGCGCTATACTCCCCTGAAGAAGTGTTCCTGATTCGATAGGAGACTACATGTCCAAAGCACTCGACCCCAAAGACACCTGCGTCCTCGTTACCGGTGGCGCCGGCTTTATCGGCTCGCACACCGTCGTTCAGCTGCTCGAAGGTGGCTACCAGGTCGTCATCGTCGATGATCTCTCCAACTCCAGCGCCGTCGCCGTCGACCGCGTCAAGACCATCGTGGGCGACGAGGCCGCCAAGAACCTCACCTTCTACGAGGCCAACGTGCTCGACCGCGATGCGATGAACAAGATCTTCGATACCCATCAGATCGACCGCGTCATCCACTTTGCCGGCTTTAAGGCCGTCGGCGAGTCGGTGAGCAAGCCCGTCGAGTACTATCACAACAACATCGAGAACACCCTGGTGCTCATCGACGTCATGCGCAGCCATGGCTGCAAGTCCATCATCTTCTCGAGCTCCTCGACCGTCTACGGCGACCCGGACAACCCGCCCGTCACCGAGGAGGATCCTAAGAAGCCCGCGACCAACCCCTATGGTTGGACCAAGTGGATGATCGAGCAGATCCTTATGGACGTCCACACCGCCGACCCCGAGTGGGACGTCGTGCTGCTCCGTTACTTCAACCCCATCGGCGCTCATCCGTCGGGCCTGATCGGCGAGGACCCCAAGGGCATCCCCAACAACCTGGTGCCCTATGTCGCCCAGGTTGCCGTGGGCAAGCTCGAGGCCGTTCAGGTCTTTGGCAACGACTACCCCACCCCCGACGGCACCGGCGTCCGCGACTACATCCATGTCGTTGACCTCGCCCGCGGCCATGTCTGCGCCATCAAGAAGCTGGAGACGAACTGCGGCCTCT
>CALINZ010000103.1 GCA_938045085.1 uncultured Collinsella sp.
CAAGGTTGTCCCGGCGATTCTCGCCAAGGGCGGCTTTGCGTTGATTACCGCCGACCACGGCAACGCCGATCACATGTTTGACGTTGCTTCCGACGGTTCCAAGCATCCGTTCACGGCGCACACCACCAACCGCGTGCCGTTCATCATCGTTGATGAGAAGGCACAGCTCACCGGTATCGAGGACGGTCGTCTTTCCGATATCGCCCCGACTATGCTCACCATGGCTGGTCTGGAGCCTTCCGCCGAGATGACGGGCCGCGTGCTCGCCACCGAGGCCTAAGAGAAAACAAATACCGTTTTCTAGCAAGGGGGTTGTCCACAATCGGACAATCCCCTTTTTGGTATTTCTGCCATTTTCGCCCCGTCCCCGAGTGGCAGGTAGGGGAGAACGGAGGATTGTGGTACAGTACTGGAGTTTGAACTGTTCTATTAAGGAGCTTATCTATGGGTCCGTTCCAGATTATTCTGTTTGTCGTTTGGGCTGTTTCTGCCGTGGCGCTGACGATTCTCGTCCTGATGCATTCCGGTAAGGGTACCGGCGTTTCGGATATGATTGCCAGCTCGCTGTATAACTCCAGCTCTGCTACGGGCGTCATGGAGCAGAACCTCGATCGCCTGACCGTCATCATGGCTGTCGTGTTTGCCGTGTGCGTCGTGCTGTGCATGTTCTTCTTCCCGCAGGGCATCGTGGGTTACTAAACATCGGCGTGTATACGTTTGAAAAGGGTCCCGCATGTGCGGGGCCCTTTTTGTTTACAGACTTGTAACAGAGCCAGAATATCACCACATACTGCGCCCAACTAAAGAAATTCTCGACCGTTAACCGGAATTAGCCCCAAATCGTGCATAAAATGCGCTAATGTATTACAAAACGTTGGCCTGTTGTGCATAACCAGCCATAGCAGCGGGCAGCGTTTTGATGGTTCAGATCGGATTGTCTCGACATGTGTCTGACTGAACATTTCTTTGTCCTATCTCATAAGGAGGATGGCATGGCTGATTCTATGTTCCACCAGCCCGTTATGGGTCGTCGCGCCTTTGTTGGCGGCACCCTCGCTGCGAGCTCCATGGCTTTTCTTGCCGCATGCGGCAAGAAGGGCGGCGACGCTTCCGGTTCTGAGTCCGGTTCGACGCTGAACTTCTACATCAACAATGTCCAGGAGGACCAGGGCACTCAGGTCGAGTACCAGCTCTTTGACGCTCTGACCTCTTATGACGCCGAGAAGGGCGAGATCGTTCCGCTGGCTTGCGAGTCCTTCAAGGCCAACGACGACGCCACCGAGTTCACCTTCAAGATCAAGAAGGCCAAGTTCCACAACGGTGACGACGTTACCTCCAAGTCCTTCAAGCTCGGTTGGGAGCGTCTGGTCAACACCAAGTCGGCCATCGCTACCGAGTACGGCCCTTCCGAGGTCTCCTATCACCTTTCCATGGTCGAGGGCTATGACGACCTGCTTGCCGGTAACGCTACCGAGCTCAGCGGTGTTACTTGCCCCGACGATGAGACCCTCGTCGTCAAGCTGTCTTCCGCTTACGCCGACTTCCCCTTCGTCGCCTCTCACCCGGCTCTGGCCCCGGTTCCTGAGTGCGCCGAGTCCGATGTTAAGAGCTTCTACCTTGCACCGGTCGGTAACGGCCCGTTCATGATGGACGGCAAGTGGGAGGATGGTCAGGAGATCAACCTCAAGAAGTTCGACGATTACTATGGCGACAAGGCCAAGATCGATGGCATCCACTTCCAGGTCATCAAGGACATGGAGACCGCTTACAAGGAGTTCCAGGCCGGCAACCTTGACATCTGCGACGTTCCCGTTGCTCAGATCGATGCCGCCAAGAAGGATCGCGGCGTGTCCAAGGACGGCTACACCATGGGCGACGGCGAGCGCATGCTGCTCGGCGCCGAGCCTTCCACCTACTACCTGACCTGCAACAACACGGCCGAGCCGTTCAACAACGCCGACCTGCGTAGGGGCATCTCCCTGGCCATCAACCGTGAGGCCATCTGCAAGACCATCTTCAAGGGTACCCGTACCCCCGCCGACGGCATTGTTCCTCCGGGCATCGATGGCTACAAGGAGGGCGCATGGGAGTTCTGCGCCTACGACGTAGACAAGGCTAACGAGTACCTCGATAAGGTTGCTCCTGCCGATGCCAACGGTGACCGTGGCATTAACGTGACCCTTTCCTACAACCAGGATGGTGGTCACAAGGAGATCATGGAGTCCATCATCGGCGACCTCGCCAAGGTTGGCGTTACCGCTGTCTCCTATACCCCCGAGTGGTCTGCCCTGCTCGAGCAGTACCAGAACTTCGACTATGAGTTCGGTCGTCTGGGCTGGATTGCCGACTACCCGATCATGGATAACTTCCTGTATCCGCTGTTCCACTCCGACTCCCTCGGTGGCGACAACCGCTCCGGTTACAACAATCCCGAGTTCGACGCCAAGGTCGACGAGGCTCGCACCACGGTTGACGACGACGAGCGCGTCGCTAAGATGCAGGAGGCCGACGCAATGGTCGCTGCCGACTGCCCAGTCATCCCGGTGATGTTCTACACGCACACCATCGTTGGCTCCGATCGCATCAAGCACCTCTATGTCGATCCGCAGAAGCACGCCGAGCTGGGTACCGCTGAGCTCGCCTAAGAGTTTGCAGCTTCCGTGAGGGTCAAGTATTTACGTAGACCTCATGGGAAACATACAGTTCTCCCTAACCTGGGGTAAACTGGCTGATGGTAATTTTGGGATGCCGGTCTGGCGATCGGCATCCCATTTAGGTTAATCCCTAGTGGTATGGGTAAGTACATCGTTAAACGTGTGCTTCAGTTCATCCCGGTATTTTTGGGCGTTACGCTGATTCTGTTCGCCCTCCAGAATATCGTGCCGGGAGATCCGATCAAGCTGATCGGTGGAGACAAGGCTCTGTCCCCCGAGGTGGAGCTTCAGCTTCGCGTTCGCTATCACCTGGTCCAGTCGGACGAGGACGGCAACGCGATCCTTGACGAGAACGGCGACCCCGTTCAAACGTCGCTCGTGGACCGTTACTTTTATTACATGAACGGCCTGCTTCATGGCGATCTGGGCAATTCGTATCAGCGCAAGCTGCCGGTTACGGAAATCTTTGCCCAGAAGTATCCGTATACGGTCAAACTTGCCGCGTGCGCCATCGTGCTCGAGGCAATCATGGGTATCGGTGCGGGTATCATTTCGGCGGTAAAGCGTTATTCCTTCTGGGATATTTTGGTAACGCTCACCACGTCGATCCTCGTTGCCGTACCGGCCTTCTGGCTCGGTATGTTGCTGCAACTGTTCTTTGGCGTCATTCTCAAGGACGCCACTGGCGGTGCAATTTCCATGCCGATCTCGGGTGCCGGCGGTTCCAGCTCTCAGTATCAGGATTGGATGCACTATGTGCTCCCGACCATTACGCTGGCTTCGGTTTCGACCGCTTATGCTGCTCGCATTATGCGCTCGCAGCTGCTTGACGTCATGAACCAGGATTACATCCGCACGGCAAAGGCCAAGGGTCTCTCCAATCGCGCGATCATCATCAAGCATGCGCTTAAGAATGCACTCATCCCCGTCGTTACCTATATTGGTGTCGACTTTGGTGGCATGCTTTCGGGTGCCATCCTGACCGAGACGGTCTTCAACTGGCCCGGCATTGGCTATGAGGTCTATCGCGCCATCAGCATGCGCGACTGGCCCATCGTTATGGGCGGCGTTACGCTCATCGTCGTCGTCGTTATGGTGATTAACCTGCTCGTCGACATTAGCTATGCATTCCTCGACCCGCGCATCCGCCTTGGCGGTCCGTCGGATAAGGCCTAAGGGAGGTACGTCTCATGCAGGAAACTGATTCTCAGTCTCAGGAGCAGGCTACCGCCACCAAGGCCGCATCTGCTCCCGCCAAGTCCCGCACGCTGTGGGGCGACGCTTTTAAGCGTCTTCGCAAGAACAAGCTCGCCGTCATCGGTGTCTGCTGGATCATCATCGTCGTTGTGGTTGCCCTGACCGCGGATCTGTGGGCTAAGCCCTGGCTCGGTTCCCCGACGGCTTCCGACTCGACCACTATGGCCGAGACGTCGCTGTTGGCTCCGTGTGCAGAGCACCCGTTTGGCACCGACGCCCTTGGTCGTGACATTCTCGTCCGCGTTATCTACGGTGCACGTGTTTCGCTTTCCGTCGGTATTATGGCCACCGCGATCTCCACGCTAATTGGTCTGGTCATGGGTGCCCTCGCCGGTTTCTATGGCGGTATTTGGGACACGATTATCATGCGTTGTGCGGACATCTTCCTGGCGTTCCCGTACGTGCTGTTCGTCGTCGCCATGATTGCCGTTATCGGTCGTGGTCTTCAGAACGTCTTTATCGCCATCGGTATTCTCGGCTGGCCTTCGATTGCGCGCGTTTTCCGCTCTGCAATCTTGACGGTCAAGGAAAACGACTATGTTGACGCTGCGCGCGCGATGGGTGCATCTGATGCTCGTATCGTCGTGCGTCACATCTTCCCGAACTCCGTCGCCTCCATCGTGGTCTACGCGACCATGAACATTGGTGGCGCCATTCTGACCGAGTCCGCTCTGTCCTTCCTCGGCTTGGGCGTTATTCCGCCTACGCCTTCGTGGGGCTCCATGATTCAGGACGGTCAGCAGTATCTTCTGACTGCTCCCTGGATGATGATCATGCCCGGTCTGGCAATTCTCTCGACGGTGCTCGCCTTCACCCTGCTGGGTGACGGTCTGCGCGACGCCCTCGACGTCAAGATGAAGGACGCATAAGGATGAAGAAGAACAAGAATTATGTGGACCTGAAGGACCAGCCGGTTCCCGAGGGCCAGCATCTGCTCGAGGTCGACGACCTTAAGATGTATTTCCACACCGAGGATGGCGTCGTTCGCGCTGTCGATGGTGTGTCCTACACGCTCGATCGTGGCGAGACCCTGGGTGTCGTCGGTGAGTCCGGCTCTGGTAAGTCCGTGACCGCCATGACCATCATGGGCCTTATCTCGATGCCTCCGGGAAAGATTGAGGGCGGTGACGTTCGCTATCGCGGCCGCTCCATCCTCGAGATGACCGAGGAAGAGATGCAGCACATTCGCGGCAACGATATCGCGATGATCTTCCAGGATCCAATGACCTCCTTGAACCCGGTCTATAAGATCGGCAAGCAAGTGGGCGAGGGCCTTCGTCTGCACCGCGGCTACTCCAAGCAGGAGGCGCTCAAGCGCGCCACCGAGCTTTTGGACCTCGTTGGCATTCCTGAGCCCGAGAAGCGCGTTAATGAGTATCCGCACCAGTTCTCTGGCGGTATGCGTCAGCGCGTCATGATTGCCATGGCCCTTGCCTGCGATCCCGATATTCTGATTGCCGACGAGCCCACGACTGCCCTGGACGTTACCATCCAGGCTCAGATTATTGAGCTTATGCAGGAAATGCAGGAGAAGAACGGCAACGCCATCATCATGATTACCCATGACCTGGGTGTTGTCGCCGATATGGCCGACAAGATCATGGTTATGTACGCCGGCCGTCCCGTCGAGTTCGGTACTGCTGAGGAAATCTTCTACGAGAGCCGTCACCCCTATACCTGGGGTCTGATTCGCTCCATCCCCGAGCAGGCTATCGATGAGAAGAAGCCGCTTACGCCGATTCACGGCAACCCGCCTTCGCTCATGAACCTGCCCGAGGGCTGCGTCTTCTCTCCTCGTTGCCCCTATGCGACGGACAAGTGCCGCAAGCAGCGCCCCGAGCGTTTTGTCACCGAGTCTGGTCATTACTCTGCGTGCCATTACTCCGGTGACCCCGAGTTCCTCAAGAACGCTCCTGAGACGTCCCGTACGCGCAAGGATTCCAAGAAGGGAGGCGAGGCGTAAATGGCAGACAATAACGAGCGCACTCCGCTGTTGAAGGTCGAGCACCTCTCTAAGGAGTTCCCCGCAGAGTCCGGCATGTTCGCCAAGCGTTTTTCCAAGCGCGTCGTCTCTGCTGTAAACGACATCTCTTTTGAGATTTATCCTGGCGAGACCTTTGGTCTGGTGGGCGAGTCTGGTTGCG
>CALINZ010000104.1 GCA_938045085.1 uncultured Collinsella sp.
TCGGCGGCCGCCGTCGAGATGGACTTTCCGTGCTGCGTCGCCATCTGCTGCACGCGACGCGGCAGCTCCCAGCGCTTGGTGCTCGAACAGTCGATCACGGCCTTCTTGTCAATCTTGGCGATTGCCTTGTACAGGCGCGTGTTCTTGGCAAGCGAATCGGCGATGATGAGGCAAACCGTCGTGGGGCTGGGACTCGCCAGATACTCGACAAGCGGCTCAGAGATCGCTTTGGCGAGTTTTGAGCAGCCGTCAAGGATTACCAGGCGAAACTCGCTACCCATGGGAAAGGTATTGAGCGAACCGATGATCGACTCGATATCGGGGTCTTTGGTCATATCGCGCTCGTCGAGGTTGAACTCGACCATGCCCGTCTTTTCCAGACGCGCCTTCATACGCGAGACGGCGTGGTCGCGTTTGACTCCGTCGGTACCGACGATCAGATATGCCGGTAGCAGACCGGTTTCGGACATCGCGCTCCCCTCTCGCAGACTCTCGAATTCGTACCGTGCCATTTTAGCCCAGGGGTTGGTCCCGCGCCAACGACGGCATCACGGTCGCTGGCATCGCATGGCAAAACCGGATACGGTCGGCGAGACGGTAATGTCTCCTTGTTCGATGGTGCATGCGAACGCGCCGCCCGCATCTCGAACGGCATCGATGCAGGCATCGGATGGATGGCCGTAGCGGTTGCCCTCGCCCGCACTCGCGATAGAGAGCTCGGGCTTAAGCGTTTCCAGCAGGTCTGTATCGACGGAAACTTTTGAGCCATGATGCCCCAGCTTGAGCACATCGATATCTCCCACCTCCTGTACAAACTTGCGCTCCTGATCGAGCTCGGCGTCACCAGTAAGGAGCACGCGCAGGCTCTTGCCTTCCTGAGCGTAGGAGAGCAGCAAAACAAGAGAGTCCCCATTGCCCTCGCCATCCACCGTGTCAAACGGCCACATCACACGAGCCCGAAATGCGCCGATATCGACCGTGTCTCCGCGAGCCACCTGCCGATACGTTACACCCGGGCGATTCAGGACCTCAGTAGGCGCGCCGTCAAGTGCATCGGCCGCGACCGCAATGGTTCCAACCGAAAAACGATCGAGTACGTCGGGAAGACCGCCCCAATGGTCTTCGTCCCAATGCGTCACGAAGACGGCGTCGATATGGTGGACGTTATTGCGAACCAACGCCGACACCACGCGGTCATCGAGCCCACAGTCGACGAGCGCCACAGCGCTACCCTGACGAACCAAAATCGCATCGGCCTGACCAACATCGAGGACCGTCACCGAAGGCGGCGCACATCGATCCCAATAGACATACGGAACACCCGCTGCAAGCATCAAACACAGCAGCCCCACTGCCATGGGCCGCACGCTGGGGCGTGGCCACCAGACCAAGATGGCCACCAGCGCGAACGGCACCACATATACCAAGGGCGTATCGGGCGGCACGCTTACGGATGCGCCCGGAACGGCAGCAAAGAGCTGTTCAAAGAACAGCGCACAGCGGGCGACAATCATGGGCACCACGAGCGCCCCGTGACGCAGCAGCGGCACAAGCGAGCAGGGCACCAGCACAACCGATACAGCGAGCAGCACGCTTATCACCGGACCGATCACGGCATTTGCAAGTGGGGCAATGAGCGAAAACGTCTCAAATGCGGGAATCGTAACGGGAAGTGTCGCCAGCTGCGTGACAGACAAAACGCTGGCGACACCCGATGGCATGCCCAGCTCGCCCAAGGCGTAGGTGGCGTAGGGGCAAAAACAAAGGATGGCAAAAACACTGACGCACGAAAGCTGAAAACCCATTTCGAACAATACCGTCGGCCGCAGCAGCACAAAGACCACCATGGTCAAAAATAGGGCCGAGAGGCCATGACGACGACGTCCGGCGCCGTTCGCGACAAGCGTCGCCGCCACCATGCAGCACGCGCGCACGGCCGAAGGCGAAGCGCCCGTAAAGACGGCATAGGCAGCAAGGGCCAGCACCAACAGCCCCCGCTGCAGCCCACGAGAGAGGCGTGTCTTTTGCAGGGCGCTCTCAATTACAAACCCGATGGCAAGATGGCTGCCCGAGACGGCGACGAGATGTGCGGTGCCCGTTACCGAAAACCAATCGCCCGCCGGCTGGGCGCGCAGCTCGGACGAGCGTCCACAGACAACGCCGGCAATGAGCGAGCGCGCTGGATCGGTCGCGGGCGCGATAACGGCAAGGAGCTCGTTTCGAAGCCAAGACAACGGGCCTGGAGGGCCCTCGTCGATCGATACCAACCGGACGACTTTAACCTTTCGAAGCTCGCCCCGAAGCACGCGTGAGCGCCCATACGCATCATTCTCAAAGCGCGAAATTCGACCGATAGCACGTACATGCGAACCGGCGCCAAGCTCACGATCACACGACAGCCGTACCTGACCCAAACGCTTTTCGCCCGCATACGCATCACAGGTATAGGAGTACGCACCGTCATTGATGGACGGGTCGCCACACACAACAAACTCGAGACTGCTCGCAGCCCGATTATCCAACGCCCTCGAAGCGCGCAGCGCCCCTATCGCCCAACCCGCGGACACTACCGCTCCCGCCACGAGGCCGAGGGCCGCGGCATACAGCCATCGCCTCCACCGCACAAGGCGCATGCAGGACCGAGCCAATACGATGCACCCTGCTGCCGCAACGGGAATGGCCATAAGCAATGTGACGGGCGCCGCCCGCTCTCCCAGCAGCGCATCGGCCGCCATGTTAAGCACTAACCCACAGCTCGCACACAAGCCGGCACAAAGGGCTATCGTCCACGGCATCAATGGGCGCGGTGGCATCACATGCTCGCGCTCGGTCGCACTCATACGCAGATGCAATCTTTAATTTTGGCGAGTTTCTTCTCACCGATCCCCGATACGCGCATAAGGTCATCGACCGAGGCAAAGGCCCCGTTTTGCGTCCGTTCGTCGATAATTGACTGGGCCATAGAAGGCCCGATGCCCGAAAGCGTCTGCAGCTCCGCCGCACTTGCCGTATTGATATTCACAAGTCCCGACGAAGACCCTGTACCAGGGGTCGTGGAAGCACTGCTTTCGGCGCCGCCGACGGCCGCAGCCGTTTGTTGCTCCCCCACCGTCGGCACATAGATCTTTTGACCATCGGTGATCTTGGACGCACGGTTAAGACCTGTCACATCCGCCTCGGCCGTAAGCCCTCCGGCGGCATCAATCGCCTGGGACACCCGCGCTCCGTCTTTAAGCCGGTACACGCCAGGCCTCACAACGGCGCCATCAACATCGACGTACACCTCGGCAGCAGAAGAGCTCTTGGCAGACGGCTCATCGGCATCGTCAGGAGAGGCATCCCCGGCCGCGCGCACATCCGAGGCGCTCGCCTCATCACTACGCTCAAACGATACGTCGCTGGAGTGACCACCAAAACCTGTCATCGCCAAGCCGCTCGCGGCGGCAATAACAACCAGGATCGCCACGACCATCGCCTTATGGCCGAGCAGCTTTTCTGCCCAGCGGTCCATCCGTTTAACCCGTTCGTGTTGCTCGCGCTGCGCCATAGCAAACACCGCAGCCTCCGCACGCCCACGCCGGTTTTCGCGGTCAAACCAAAAGCTGACCAAAACCTTGCGGAAAAGTGTCCATTTATTCAGGCACACGTCGACAAATGAACCGTATATCGCCTAATGCCCAGATAGAAAAAGACCGACGATGCAAAATCACCGCCGGTCTATACACAACATTATTCGTGATCTTGGTAAATCTCACGTGGAGCGAGCTCGGAATGTTTGCGTTTTAAGGTCTTAGGGGCCTTATACGTGTTGCTCTCGAAGTCGATGTACTCGGTCTGTTTGAGCAAACGCTCAATCATCTCCTCGTGATCGAACAGCTCCCACGCCTCATGCACGGCATCGAGCTTGGCGTGCGTCTCGGGACGGCGCGGCATAAACAGCGTGCAG
>CALINZ010000105.1 GCA_938045085.1 uncultured Collinsella sp.
CCGGCGAGCGTCCGTGCCTATCTGGACCCGGTGCTGTTCTACGCCATGAACTGCGAGCTGCGTGCCGCACGCGGCAAGGTGTTTGATCACGATCCCGATTTCCGTCGCTATATGGGTGTTGTCGAGTACTAGAAGGGACAAAGGCCATGGCATTTAACGTTAACGCGCTCGGATTTGGCGACAACGTCGTCGATCGCTACGAGCATATCCACACCATGTATCCCGGCGGCAATGCGGTGAACTTCGCCGTTTATGCCAAGAAATGCGGTGCCGCACGCTGTGCATACATGGGCATTTTTGGCAATGACGCCGCTGCCGAGCATGTCATTGCAAGCCTCGAGGATGAGGGTATCGAGCTTGACAAGTGCGAGCAGATGATTGGCGAGAACGGAGCGGCTCGCGTGACCGTCGTTGACGGTGACCGTGTCTTCCTCGGCTCCAACGAGGGCGGTATCCGTGGCGATGCGCGCTATGTCCTCGATCGCTTTGACCTTTCGTACATGAAGCAGTTCGATGTGGTTCATTCGGGCAACTATTGCTTTACCGAGCGCGAGCTGCCCAAGTTGAAGGCTGCGGGCGTCACGGTCTCTTTTGACTTTTCGGACGACTCTACCGACGAGTACTACGAGCAGATTGCGCCCTACGTCGATTTCGCTTTCTTTAGTGCGGCGGATGCTGCGAGTGAGGATGAGATTCGCGAGCGTCTGGCATGGGTGAAGGGCCTGGGTCCGCGTTTTGTGTCGGCTACGGCGGGCGCCGAGGGCTGCATTGCTTACGACGGCGATCGTTATTACCGCCAGCTGGCTAAACCGGTAACGGACATGAAGGACACCATGGGGGCGGGCGACTCGTTCCTTACCTCGTTTTTGATGTGCTATCTCGATTCCGCCAAGCGTGGTGAAGATGGCGCCGAGGCCATCGAGCGCGCGCTCGACTTTGCTGCCGGGTTTGCCTCGACCGTGTGCGGCATGGAAGGTTCTTGGGGCCACGGAGCACCAATCGTCGAATAGCTTAAGAAAGCGTACGGCGGTCTGGCTATGAGGCCTTGGACAGCCGATGCAAAACAATAAGCGAAACGCGAAAAGGGGGCTCGCCATGTGGCGGGTCCCCTTTTGAACATTGGAGAAGACCATGGGTATTAAAGCGTGTGCGGCTGGTTTTTGCTGCGCGGACGTCTATCAAAACATCGGCGTGTTCTATCCGACTGGTAATGGCATTGACTGGGGTATCCATCTTGCACGAATGGGCGTTTCGGTATCCGCCGTGTCGGTTGTCGGCAAGGACGAGTACGGAGACAAGATGAGAGAGGCGCTGGCCGCTGAGGGGTTCGATATCTCACATCTGCGGGTGGAAGATGGCGACACCTCGGTGATGCTCATGGCATTGAAAGACGGCGTCGATCGCGTGCATCTCGAGGCAATCGATGGCGTAATGGAGACATATCGACCGAATGAAGACGACCGGGCGTTTATCCTAGAGCATGACATCATTCATACCGACCTGTTTGGCAATTGTTTGGACCTCCTGCCCGAATGGCATGATGCGGGCAAGACGGTGGTTATGGACTTCTCGGTGTTCAGCCAGGATCCCGAATATGCATGCGAGGCTCATTTTCCTTACGTTGACTATGCGTTCATGTCGTTTGAAGAAGACACTCCGGAGCTGCGGGACTGGGTACGCCACGTGCAGGAATTGGGACCGCGCGTTGCGGTTGCCACGCTTGGCGAGAAGGGAAGCATTGCCTATGACGGTGAGCGCTTCTATGAGTGCGGGATTGTACCGGCGGAGAAGGTCGTTAATACCGTGGGTGCCGGCGACTCGTATATTGCCGGGTTTACCAAGGGCGTGATCGATGGCCTTGATATTCCGGCGTGTATGAAGGCGGGCGCTGAGCTGTCGTCCCGAGTGATTGGTTCGTTTGAGCCGTACTAGGGTCAAATGCCTGGAAAGGAGTACGAAATGGTTATCGACATGTTGGTTCAGCCCATGCTCTACGGCGAGATCTGTACGCCGGGTGATGAGCCTGATGGATTCGGTTTTTGGTCACGAGAATTTGGTATGGGGCATATGGGTCCCATGGATTGGGACGAGCTTCAAGTTGAGATGGACGTCTGCGATGTGCAGAAGAGCTTGCTCATGCCGCTCGATGTAACCACGGCATGCGGAGGGCATTTTGGCACCAATGACCAGATTGCCATGCTGGTTGCCGCGCATCCCGATCGTCTGTGGGGATTTGCGAGCGTAGATCCGCGGGTGAGCAGTGCCGCAGGCGAATTGGAGCGCGCCTTTACCGAGCTGGGGGCAAAGGGGCTTTGTCTGCATCCGGCAAAGCAGGGTTTTGACCCCGATGATGCTGTGGCTGAGCCGCTTTACGAGCTGTGCGAGCGCTATAACAAGCCGGTGGTTTTCCATGCCGGTATGTCTTGGGAGCCGGGCGCAGAGCTCTCGCGCAGTAACCCGCTTGCATTTGAGCACACAATCGCAACGCATCCAAATGTGCGTTTTAGTTTGACCCACTTTGGCTGGCCCTGGGTGCGCGAGACCGTGGCGATGCTGCTCAAGTATCCCAACTGCTACACGGACACCTCTATCACTTACATCGATTCGCCCGAGGAGATGATGCAGCGTCTTTTCACGGTCGATATGGGGCCGCTGTGGTATGAGCGCGCGCTATCGCATCAAGTGATGTTCGCCAGCAATACGCCGCGTTTCCGTGCGTTCAAACTCAAGCGGGCGCTCGATACCGTGTCCATGCGCGATGATGCGCGAGAAAGGCTCTACTGGGGTAATGCCCTGCGTTTTCTTGAAGGGGATGAGTAAACATGGTGACGCTCGAAACATTGAGCTATCTATCGACTGCTCCGGACCAGTTCATCGATATTACCGAAGACGTGCACGCTGCCATCGAACGCAGCTCGGTGACCAATGGCTTGGCAGCGATTATTTTGTCGCATACGACCTGTGGAATCGTGGTAAACGAGGGGCTGCCCTGCGTGGAGACGGATCTTATGGAAACGCTTGATCGCATCGCCCCACTCGATGCCCCCTATGCACATGCACACTTCCTGCCGAGCTATGGAGCCACCGGCAACAACTCCTGTGGGCATATCAAGAGCATGATTTGTGGGAACAGTTGCTTCTTTCCCGTCCAAGATGGCCACATCGTGTGCGGAAGTGCCCAGAACATCTATCTTGCGGAGTTTGACGGTCCGCAGAAGCGAAAAGTGTACGTCGAGGTGCTGGGGGAGTAACGTCCCTGCAATAACCCTATGAAGGAGCACGCTATGTCGTTTCTAACTTCGATGTTCAAGACCGAAAAGCCGGTTATCGGAATGCTGCACCTGCGTCCTCTGCCGGGCGACCCACTGTATTACCCGGGTGGAAGCGTGTCGCAGGTCGTGGAAGCCGCCAAGCGCGATCTCGAGGCGTTGCAACAGGGCGGTGTCGATGGCATTTTGATTAGCAATGAGCTCTCGATGCCCTATGAGCAGCACGTTTCTCCCTCAACCCTTGCATCGATGGGCTATGTAATCGGAGCTCTGTCCCATGATCTGTCGACCCCTTGGGGAGCCGAGGCTATTTACGACGGTGATGCCACAATCGAGCTGTGCGCTGCTGTCGATGCGCAGTTCACGCGCTGCAATTTTTGCGGTGCCTGGGCCGGTGATCTCGGGCTGATTAATCGAGATTTCGCGCACACCATGCGTCGCAAGGCGGCGCTGCGCCTGGATGACCTCAAGCTTTTTCACTTCAACACGAGCGAGGGGGGAGGTTTATCTCAACGACCGCACGACTGCGGACATTGCCGATTCACTTCTCTTTAATTGCCTTCCGGATGCAATGGTCATCGGCGGTTCGGCTGCCGGTCGTGGCGCTTCGGGCGAGCTTGCCGATGAAGTCCGCGAGCGTGTTGGCGAAGTACCTGTGGTATGTGGCACCGGTTGTCGCGAAAATACCGTGGCTGACGTATTCGCTCACTACGATGGTGCGTTTGTCGGCACGTGCTTAAAGTGCGACGGAAAGCTGGATGCCCCGGTCGATGTTGAGCGGGTAGCTCGTTTTATGGCTGCCGCTCGTACGGCGCGAGGGGAGTAGGCACCTATGGCGCTCTATCTGGGTATTGATATTGGGACAAGCGCCTCTAAAGGCGTTTTAATCGATGATCGATGCAACATCGTTTGCCAAGCTTCTTGTGGACACGAGACGGACAACCCGTGTGATGGATGGTACCAGCATGATGCGGAGGCAGTTTTGTGGGGCGATTTTTGCCGCTTGTCGCGCGAGCTGGTGGCGCGATCGGGGGTTAACGCGGCACAGATCGGATGCGTGGGCCTTTCCGCATTGGGTTGCGACTGTGTGCCGGTCGATACCGAGTGCAACGCGCTGGCGCCCGCGATTTTGTATGGAGTCGATGCACGTTCGAAGCCGCAGATTGACGAGCTCCTTTCCGAATATGGGTCAGATCGCGCACGCGAGCTTTTCGGGCATGATCCCTGTTCGTCAGATATTGCTCCCAAGATCTTGTGGTTTAAGGAGAATATGCCCGAGGTGCACGAACGTGCCGCGAAGTTCCTGACGGCGTCATCGTTTCTGTGCGCAAAGTTGACGGGGCGTTTTACGGTGGACCGTTATTTAGCGGAGGATTTTCTTCCCCTATACGACCGCTACACCTGGAAGGTTGATGCTCGGGAATGTGCTCGTTTCTGCCGGCCTGACCAGATGGCGGAGGTGATGTCGGCTACCGATATTGCCGGGGTGATTACGCAGCGTGCGGCTGAGGCGACGGGGCTCGCGGCAGGGACACCTGTCTTAGTGGGAACGGGCGACTCTGGTGCCGAGGCCATTTCGACGGGTGTATTCCGTCCCGGCGATATGATGGTTCAGTTGGGGAGTACGGCGTATTTCATCTACCTAGCTGATCATATGATCGATGATGCCCGCCTGTGGCCGGGGACGTTTATCATTCCCGGAACTTACGGGATTTGCGCGGGGACCAATACGGCGGGCGCACTCACATCGTGGCTGCGCCAAGAGCTGTATCGCGACGCCGTAGAGGCCGAGGGCCACGGTGGTCCCGATGCCTATTCGGTTATGGCGAATGATGCCGCCGACGTGGCGCCGGGTGCCGATGGGCTCCTGTGTCTGCCGTACTTTGCGGGGGAGCGTACTCCGCTCAACGATCCCGAGGCGCGTGGCGTCTTCTTTGGCCTGACCGGAAGGCATACGCGAGCCCATATGGTTCGCGCCGCCTTGGAAGGCGTCGCGTATACCGTTGCATCCCATGTCGACATTATCGAGCGAGAGCATGGACTGCCAATTGGGCGCATTATGCTTGTCGGAGGTGGAACCAAGAATCCAGTTTGGATGTAGGCTATCGCCGACGTATGCGGGCGCGAGGTCTCGGTTGCCAAGGTTACGGTGGGCGCATGCTTCGGTGATGCCATCATGGCAGCTCTCGCAGGTGGCGCTTATGCATCATGGGATGAACTCGCCCGAGTCCTTGGCGTTGCGCAAACAATCGAGCCCGATATGGCTGCCCACGAGTTATATGCGTCGCGTCGTCATATCTTTGACGAATTGTATGCACGCAACTGTGATCTCATGCACGAATTGGTGTAATGCTGCCGAACTGTACTGCCTACCAATAGGGACTGCGTTGTGCGATTCGCATGTCCCTTGGCATTTTTGCCCACAGGGGTTAGCGAAGGTCAAAAACAGCGTGCGCATTTGCTAAAACTACCGACTCGATGCGCTTTGCGTCACAGTTTTTGAGTGAGGCAATGCGCATCGAGGTCCTTGCGAGCGATCTGATGAGCGACTGCGCGCTTGTTTCTGTGTTTGCCTCCGCCGGCGCATCGGTTTCGAGCAGTAAACGATCGAGTGGAATCTGTCGTGCGTATTCGCGACCGCGCTTGGTCGCGAGCATGCGTTCGTTGACGGAAAAATAACAGCCCGCATTACGCGCGCGGACGAGTTCGTCCGAAGTACCGCTAAACCAGTGGAAGATGATAACGGGGGAGTCGGGGTTTGGGATGAGTAGTCCATGCGATTCGAGGACGTCCAGTACGGCTCCTGCCGAACGAACGGCGTGAATTGATATCACGCGCCCGGTAAGAGGATGCTGCACGAGCGCATCGCAGAGCCGGTTAAGTGCCTGTATTTGTAGCGGCTCACTTCCAGCAAAGCGCGCGGAAAAGTCGAGTCCGACTTCGCCGATGTAGTGCTCTTGGGCGGCAACTTCGCAAAGCAGATTGACTTCGGCAGGACCGCAGCGGCCGTCGGCGAGCCACCAGGGATGGAGGCCGACGCCCGCGATAATGTTTGGGTAGCGGCTGGCACGCTTTTTTGCTGCCGCGAAGTCGCGTGGGTCGACCCCGCAATCAAAGACCCCCAGTCCTATAGCCGCAGTTTCGTCGGCAACAGCATTCGGGTATGCCAT
>CALINZ010000106.1 GCA_938045085.1 uncultured Collinsella sp.
GAGCGTGCTAACTACATCCTGCGCGTCCGCGCCGTCGCCAAGGCGTGCTGCGAGGCCTATATGGCCGAGGTCGCT
This sequence comes from uncultured Collinsella sp., assembly GCA_938045085.1. Classification (GTDB taxonomy): domain Bacteria; phylum Actinomycetota; class Coriobacteriia; order Coriobacteriales; family Coriobacteriaceae; genus Collinsella. The sequence continues at coordinate 76 of CALINZ010000106.1, forward strand.
GGAGTCAACGAGAATGCCGACCAGGAAGGCGAGGTGGCGTAAGCCATGGCAGACGCTAAGGATTTCCTGTTTGAGATCGGTACGGAGGAAATGCCCTCTGCACCGCTGAACAATGCCGTCAAGCAGCTTGGCACCATGATTGCCAAGGGTCTCGACGAGGCCGGCCTGGCCCACGGCGAGGTCCGCGTGATCTCGAGCCCGCGTCGTCTGGCTGCGCTCGTGGCCGACGTCGCCACCGCGACCGATGAGGTTCACGAGGTCAAGCGTGGTCCCGCGGCAAACATTGCCTTTGATGCCGACGGCAACGCCACCAAGGCCGCCCAGGGCTTCGCTCGCAAGTGCGGTGTGGCTGCCGAGGACCTGGTCCGTCGCGAGGACACTGACGGTCGCGAGTATGTGTTCGCCGAGAAGAACATTCCCTCCGCACCGGCTACGCCGATTCTGACCGCTCTGTGCGAGAAGACCATCGCCGGCCTGCAGTGGCCCAACTACCGCAGCCAGCGTTGGGGTCACGAGCATGCGACCTTTGTTCGTCCGGTCCGCTGGATCTGCTGCCTTTTGGGCGAGGATGTTGTGCCCGTGTCGTTTGCCGACGTGACGAGTGGCAACACCACGCGTGGTCATCGCGTACTTGGCCCTGGTGACCATGTGGTCGCCAGCCCCGCCGTCTACGAGCAAGTGCTCGAGGACGCCGGCGTGCTTTCTGCCGAGCGTCGTCGTGAAGCCATCCTTGCCGGTATCGCCGAGGTCGAGGCTGCGCGCCCCGGTTGCCATGTCGACACGCCCAAGAAGGTCTTCGAGGAGGTCATCAACCTCTGCGAGTGGCCGACGGTGCTTGTCGGTACCTTCGATGAGGAGTTCCTCAAGGTCCCGCACGAGATCATCTGCGAGTCCATGCTCACCAACCAGCGCTACTTCCCGATCTATGACGGCGAGGGCAAGCTCACGCGTGAGTTCGTGGTCGTCTCCAACAGCAAGCCCGAGAACGCCGAGCGCGTGATCGACGGCAACGAGCGCGTCGTGCGTGCCCGTCTGGACGATGCCAAGTTCTTCTACGAGGAGGACCTGAAGATTTCCCTCGACGAGTTCCGTGAGCGTCTGGCCAAGGTCGCCTTCCAGGAGAAGCTCGGTAGCGTGCTCGCCAAGTCCGAGCGTATTGAGCAGCTCGCGCTCGCCATCGCCCGCGAGGCCCATCTGGGCGCCCACCTTGCCGCCGATGCCGCTCGCGCCGCTCACCTGTGCAAGGCCGACCTTGTATCCAACGCCGTCGTTGAGTTCACGAGCCAGCAGGGCGTTATGGGCGGTTATTACGCTTCCGCGATGGGGGAGAACGACGAGGTCGCCCACGCCATTCGCGATCACTATCATCCCCGCTTTGCCGGCGATGAGCTGCCCGAGGGCACCGCTGGCTGCATCGTGGCCTGTGCCGACAAGCTCGATACCATTGCGGGTATCTTTGCCATCGGCGAGCCCCCGACCGGCTCGTCCGACCCGTACGCGCTGCGTCGCGCCGCCATCGGCATCATCAACATCCTGCGCGACCGTCTGCCGATCGACCCCACGTCGCTCATCGACTTTGCGCTCGAGCTCTATAGCGAGCAGGGCATTGAGTTCGACGCCGCCGAGGTCGCCCAGCAGGTTCGTGACTTCTTCCACGGCCGTCTGGTGAGCATGGCCCGCGACGAGAAGATTCCGGCCGACACCGTTGCCGCCGTCTCCGCGGTGCACATCATTGCCCCGTCGCTCTTCTTCGCCCGCTGCGCCGCCCTCGATGAGGCCCGCAAGAACGACGCCGAGACCTTCGACAACCTGGCAACCGCCTACGCCCGCGCGGCGCACATCTCCAAGCCCGAGCTGGGCGCGGAGTACGATCGCGCCCTGATGGGCGAGGTCGAGCTTGCGCTTGCCGATGCCTCCGAGGCCGCTCAGACCGCCGTCGACGCCGCTCTCGCCGCCGAGGATTATCCTGCCGCGTTTGCCGCTCTGGCCGCCCTGCGCGCACCCATCGACCGTTTCTTCGATGAGGTCATGGTCATGGACAAGGACGAGCAGCTCCGCGATAATCGCCTTAAGCTGCTCAACCGCTTCGAGGCCGTTTTCTCCGGCATCGCCAACATCGGTGAGCTTGCCCGCAAAAAGTAAGCCAGCCTGCGCGTAAGCGCAAAAGGAGCCCCGCATGGATTGCCCGGTCACCGCTCGTCCCACCGTTATCGTTATCTCCGACTCGCTCGGTGATACCGCTTGTGAGGTGGTGCTTGCGGCGTCCGGGCAATTTGATGAAGGGGCTTTTCGTCTCTTGCGCCTGCCCAAGGTGAACTCGGTGGAGCAGGTCAAGTCGTTTGTGGGTCCGCGCGTCGATGCGGACCATCGTGATATTGCCGTGTTCCACACCATTGTCGATCCGGCGCTTCGCGCCCGCGTACTCGATTACCTGGGCATGCTTCATATCCGTTCGGTCGACCTGATCGGTCCGACACTTGCCGTGCTGTCATCGCTCATCGGTGTGCCGCCCAAGGGCGTCGCGGGCGTGATTCACAGGACCGATGACCGCTATTTCCATCGCATCGAGGCCATGGAGTATTTCGTTGAGCACGATGATGGGCGCGGCTGCGACGACCTTTCGGGGGCAGATATCGTGCTGCTGGGCGTATCGCGCACGTCCAAGACGCCGCTGTCGATGTATTTGGCCTATCAGGGTTACAAGGTTGCCAATGTTCCGTTGGCCCATGGCATGGAGCCGCCGAAGTCGATTTACAAGGTCGACCCGATGCGGTTGTTTGGTCTGATTTCGACTGTCGATGTGATCTCTGAGATTCGCGATAGCCGCTTGGGCGATGACTATGCTCGCGCCGTCGCCGGCTCCTATGCCGAGCCCGAGAGCGTGCGCAGCGAGCTCGAGGAAGCCCGTGCCCTCATGAAGCGTCTGGGCTGCTTTGTGGTGCGTACCGATGGCAAAGCGATTGAGGAGAGCGCCTCCGAGATCATCGGTCATTTGATGGAAATCCAAGAAGCCCGTGCCCGCCGCGCCGCCCGCCGAGGTCAGCAAAGCTAACTCATTGGGGTAGCTAAAAATTCACCGGCCTTAAAATACTATCTAAAAATAATGCACGATATTGGTAAAGCGATTTAGCAAAGAACTTGCATTTGACCTGCAATTTTCTTGCAGTGGTATCTTCATAAGGTAACCACCTTTACCTACCGTTTACCGCCGCATTTATCACGTTTACCAAACCCCTCGCCCTCTACGCAAGCCCGCTCAACGTCCGCCGTATAGTTCCCTCACGGCCCGCATCCGGCGGGTCGATTCGTCACCACGGTCGTGCGCGAGAGCGCATGGAAGGGGAAGTATCGTGAGCGATTGCAAGAGGGTTTACCGTTTTGGAACCGACGCCCAGGGCACCTGTGTCACTGAGGGCGACAAGTCCATGAACTTTGTGCTTGGCGGCAAGGGCGCAAACCTTGCCGAGATGAGCCGCATCGGCCTGCCGGTTCCCGGTGGCTTTACCATTACCTGCCAGACCTGTGTCGAGTACTCCGGTGCCGGCAACCTCTGGCCCGAAGGCGCACTCGACGAGATCGTTGCTGCCGAGGCCGACCTCGAGGCCCGCTGCGGCAAGAAGCTTGGCGACGCCTCCGATCCGCTGCTCGTGTCGGTTCGCTCGGGCGCTCCGTTCTCCATGCCCGGCATGATGGACACGGTCCTCAACTTAGGCCTCAACGACGACTCCGTTCAGGGACTCATCGCCCAGACGCAAAACCCGCGTTTTGCCTGGGATAGCTACCGCCGCTTTATTCAGATGTTCTCCAACGTCGTTATGGGCGTCGACGCCGACCTGTTCGAGAACGCGCTGACCCAGGCACGCCTGGTTTCCGGCGTTCGCGTCGATTCCGAGCTTTCGGCCGAAGACCTGCAGGAGCTCGTCGAGACCTTTAAGAGCATTTTCTCCGAGAACGTCGAGGTCGCCCTGTATCCCGAGCTCGAGGTCGCCGACGGCAAGCCCGTCTTCCCGCACGATCCGGAGCTTCAGTTGCGCCTTGCCATCCAGGCCGTCTTTGGCAGCTGGATGAACGAGCGCGCCTGCATCTACCGCAAGCAGCATGGCATTTCTGACGAGCTCGGCACCGCCGTCAACGTGCAGGCCATGGCCTTTGGCAACAAGGGGGAGACCTCTGCGACCGGCGTCGCTTTTACGCGCAACCCGGCCGACGGCACTAAGGAGTTCTATGGTGACTTTTTGGTTAATGCCCAGGGCGAGGATGTCGTCGCCGGCATCCGCAACACCGAGCCCATCGCCGACCTCAAGAACACTCCGGGCCTCGAGTCTGCAGGTGAAGAGCTCGAGCGCGTGTTCCTGACGCTCGAGGACCATTACCGCGATATGTGCGATATCGAGTTCACCATCGAGCAGGGTAAGCTCTGGATGCTCCAGACCCGCGTGGGCAAGCGCACTGCTACCGCCGCCCTGCGCATCGCCATCGAAATGGTCGAGGAGGGTCTGATCACCCGCGAGGAGGCCGTGAGCCGCATCGATCCCGCGCAGCTCGACCAGCTCCTGCATCCGCAGTTCGATGCCTCCAAGAAGTACGAGGCCCTGGCCAGCGGTCTGAACGCCAGCCCTGGTGCCGCCGTGGGCGAGGTCGTGTTCTCGAGCGACGATGCCGTCGCGCGCGCCAACGAGGGTCACAAGGTCATTTTGGTTCGCTGGGAGACCAACCCCGATGACCTGAAGGGCATGGTCGCCGCCGAGGGTATCCTGACCAGCCACGGTGGCAAGACGAGCCATGCCGCCGTTATCGCTCGCGGTATGGGTACGCCCTGCGTCTGCGGCGTTGAGCGCTTCCACATCGACGCCGCCGAGAAGGTCGTGCGCATCGAGGGTAGCGATCGTGTGCTGCACGAAGGCGATGTCATCTCCATCGACGGCACCCAGGGCATCGTCGTCGATGCCGCTGTCGATTTGGTCTCCGCCGAGCTCACCGGCGACCTGGACATCATCCTGTCCTGGGCCGACGAGATCCGTCTGGACGAGACCTGTGGCCACGCCAACCATGTGCGCGTCAACGCCGACAACCCCGAGGACGCCGAGCTCGCCCTCGAGTTTGGTGCCGAGGCCATTGGCCTGTGCCGCACCGAGCATATGTTCCTTGGCGACCGTAAGAACATCATCCAGAGCTTTATCCTGTCTGACGATGAGGCCGTGAAACAGCAGGCCCTGGCCGACCTGCTCAAGGTTCAGACCGAGGACTTCCTGGCGATGTTCAAGACCATGTCCGGTCGCGATGTGGTCGTTCGCCTGCTCGATCCGCCGCTGCACGAGTTCCTGGATAATCCGCGTGAGCTCGAGGTCGCCATCACCAAGAAGGAAGCCGCTGGCGCCAACGAGGAAGAGCTTGCCGCTCTGCGCACCCGCCTGCGTCGTATCGACGGCATGGTCGAGTCCAACCCGATGCTCGGCCTGCGCGGTGTGCGCCTGTCCGTTGTCTTTGGCGACCTGCCACTCATGCAAGTGCTGCCCGCCTTATCAAGGAGGGCGTCGACCCGCGCCCCGAGATCATGGTTCCGCTCGTTTCCATTACGGCCGAGCACGTTCAGACTCGCGAGGTCATCGAGCGCGTGATCGCCGAGGTTTCCGCCGAGGAGGGCGTCGAGCTCAATATTCCCGTGGGCACGATGCTCGAGCTGCCGCGTGCCTGCATGGTTGCCGACGAGATCGCGCAGCACGCCGACTTCTTCTGCTTTGGCACCAACGACCTTACCCAGACGACCTTCGGCTTCTCTCGTGACGATGCCGAGGCCAAGTTCATCCCTTTGTACATGCACAAGAAGATCCTGAAGGACAACCCCTTCGAGACCATCGACTCGGCGGTACTCGAGCTGGTGCGCATGGCTGTCGAGAAGGGTCGTGCTACCAACCCCGATATGCACTTTGGCGTGTGCGGCGAGCACGGCGGCGACCCCAAGTCCATCAAGGCCCTGTTTAACGTGGCCGACGTGGACTACGTGTCCTGTTCGCCCTATCGCGTGCCCCTCGCGCGCCTGGCGGCCGCCCAGGCCAAGCTCGAGGCCAAGCGTTCCGCCTAACGTTTTGGGTTTGGGCGCCTAGCGTAGCCCCCTTCACGCCGCCCGTCTCATTCGTGAGGCGGGCGGTTATCATGTGCGGGTTTTGTCTTTTTGTCTGCGTAAAAAATTGTTCTTGCAGCAGAAACCCGCGCGTGTATACTCGAATACGTTTGTTCAACTACGTGCCGGCCAAGGTGGTACGGCACCTCTAGAAGAGTAAGGAATTGCACATGGATTACATCCGCGCAATCGAGCGTCAGCAGATCCGCGAGGACATTCCTCAGGTTCGCGTCGCCGACAA
>CALINZ010000107.1 GCA_938045085.1 uncultured Collinsella sp.
ACTCTCGCAATCGGGCTCGCGCGGTCGACGCCGCACGGGCAACGAGCCGGCGCCGCACGAACGCGTGAAGAGCGAACGCCGTGCCAACGAACCGCGACGCACCGCGAGTCCCCATCGCGCTTCTGCCAACAACGCGGGCCGCGCCAACACTCCCGCCGCAGAGCAGACGCCTGCTCGCCCCAAGTCCCGCTACATCCCTGCACTCGACGGCCTGCGTACGCTCGCCGTCGTCGCGGTGGTGCTCTATCACCTTAACCTCACGTGGGCTCAGGGCGGCCTGCTCGGCGTCACGATCTTCTTTGTGCTTTCGGGCTATCTGATCACACGCCTGCTACTCAACGAAGTCGCTAAGACCGGACGCATCGACCTCAAGAGCTTCTGGATTCGCCGCATCCGTCGCCTGGTCCCCGCCGTGGTGACCGTCGTGGTAGCGACCTGTGCTCTGTGCACCGTCTTCAACCACGTGATGCTCACCAAGATGCGCCCCGATATCCTGCCGTCGCTGCTGTTCTTCAACAACTGGTGGCAGATTGCCCAAAACATCTCGTACTTCAATGCTCTGGGCGACCCCTCGCCGCTCACGCACTTTTGGTCGCTTGCCATCGAGGAACAGTTCTACCTGATTTGGCCGCCACTGCTGTTTGCCATGGTATCCATGCATGTGAGCAAACCCAACACGCGCCGCGTGGTTCTGGGCCTCGCCATGGTATCTGCCCTAGCCATGATGGTGCTTTACAACCCTGCCGCCGACCCCAGCCGCGTGTACTACGGCACCGACACCCGCGTGTTCTCGCTGCTGCTGGGTGCCTGGATGGCCTTTATCCCCGATCGCGACCTGGCGCCGGTGCGTCTCGCTCGTCGTTTGGGGCTCAATCGCCTGGCCGCCGCCAAGCACGGCAAGAACGCCGAGAGCAAGCCTGGCGAGAAGGCCGACGAATCAGCCGAGACCGGCCCGGCACAGCCGAGCGCCCTCGTGCGCTTTTGGTCCTCGCCCGCATCCATCGATGTGTTGGGCCTCGTGGGTCTGGTTGGCCTTGCCGCCATGGTCGCGCTCACCAACGGCTACACAGCCTTCCAGTATCGCGGAGGCACGCTGCTGTGCTCGATCCTCACGCTCATGGTCATTGCCGCCTGCGTGCAGCCCCAGGGCATGGTCGCACGAGCTTTGGCCGCCGAGCCGCTCGTATGGATTGGCAAACGCTCCTACAGCATCTACCTGTGGCACTATCCGCTGCTGCTCCTCATGAACCCGGTCGCCAACATCAACGACACGCCCTGGTGGCAGTACATTTTGCAGGTGTTGTTGGTGGTCGCCGTGGCCGAATGCTCATATCGCTTTATCGAGACGCCGTTTAGGAAGGGCGCCTTTGGGCGCACCGTTGCCGAATTCCGCGATGGCACCACCACGCCCGCCAACTGGGCACGCACGCACGTCCCCGTCTGCGCAGCCTGCGCTGTCGTATTGGTCGTTGCACTGGGCGGCCTGATCTTTGTGCCCGAGACGTCTGCGCTGAGCGGCGAGGGCGCCGAAGTCCTCAACAAGGAAGCCAAGAACACCGCGCCCACCGACCAGCAGGCGGCCGACGACACCGACAAGGACAACGACGGCTTCCCCGATGGCTCCTACGATCTGCTTATGATCGGCGACTCCGTGTCGCTGCGTGCCGTAGACACCTTTGACGGTGTGTTCCCGCACAGCCATATCGATGCCGAAAAGGGCCGCCAGTTTGATGCGGGCCGCGCGACATTTGAGGGCTATATCCAGCAGAACCTTGCCGGCAAGATCGTGGTCTTTGCACTGGGCACCAACGGCTTGGTAACCGACGACCAGATCGACGCCATCATGGACGATGCAGGAGATAAGCGTATTGTGGTGTTTGTGAACACGCGCAGCCCGCAGCCGTGGGTTGGCTCTACCAACCAGGCCATCGCTAACGCCGCTACGCGCTACAAGAACGTGCGCGTTATCGACTGGTACGGATACAGCGCCAACCGCAACGACCTGTTCGATGGCGATGGCACGCACCTATCGACCACTGGCGTGACTGAGTACCTCAACTTGATCCACGATGCCGTCAAGAAGGACCTGCCCGTGCATCCCGAGGATCACGTCAACGATCCGCAGCCGGCAGCCGTCAAGTCTGCCACCGACGCACTCGTCAATGCGCTTGCCTTCAAGCCGCACAAGCTGGGCACCGACAAGTAACCTGCAGCGCAAACTTCCCACATCCGGAGGGGGTGTCTGCCACGGCAGACACCCCCTCCGGCAGTTAGGGACACTCCTGGCGCAGCCAATGAAGACCTCTACGGATGAATTCCAGGCCGCTCCGTCGCTCCAGACATCGTTTCCGCGCCTCGTGCCTGCCCCAAACAATCAAAACAAGCCCTTTTCGCCGCACCCTCAAAGGTCTGTGGGCAAAAAAGGGCAAATATGAGTACTGTTACCATTTTAGTAGCAGGCAAAACCACCCAAAATGACGTCCGAGCGACCCCTACAACCCCCTAAAGCAGCCAACCTGACTGGTTTAAGGCGTATTGGAGCCAATTTTAATGAACATACTAAAGGCTATGTTCATTATCTTTTAGGATGTAAATGCTATTCACTTAGCAACAGTACTCATATTTGGCATTTTTTGTCCATTGCTATATAACTAACACCCTATAGCAGACAAAAAACAGGCCGCAGCCCATCGCTGCGGCCTGTTCGGAAGCAAAAGTGGGCGTTAAGCGCTGTAGCCCATCGCTTGCAGCACAAACATGACGACTGTCAGCACCGTAATCACGGCGATAGTCGCCCAAGTGAGCACGTTCCACACGCGGCCATTGCGGTTGGCACCCATGATGTGACGGTCGGCGGCGATAACCACCTGGAACACCAGAACCACGGGCAGTAGCACGCCATTGATGACCTGTGAGGTCATCATAATCTGGAACAGATCGACGCCGGGCATAAGCACCAGCACGGCAGAGATACCGATGATGGCCGTAATGATGCCGCGGTAAACCGGGGCCTCGTCCCAGCTGCGGTCGGCACCGCGCTCCCAGCCAAATGCCTCGCAGATAGCGCTCGACGTAACGCCCGGCAGCACGCAGGCGGCCAAGAAGCTCGCCGCGACCAGGCCCGAGGCAAACAGTACCGTGGACCACTGACCCGCAATAGGCTCCAGCGCGCGGGCAGCATCGGCGGCATCGCTAATCTGAATACCCGCCGGGAACAGCACCGTACCGGTCGTGATGATAATGAAGCCCGCAATGATATCAGCAGCGATCGAGCCGCTCACGGTATCAATACGCTGCAGCACGATGTCGTCCTCGCCCGCGTTCTTATCGACCACGTTGTTCTGCGCCAAGAAAATCATCCACGGCGCGATGGTGGTACCGATCGTTGCGACCACGAGCGACACGTAGCTGGGGTCATTTTGAATGTTAGGCACGACCAGGTCGACCGCGACCTCACCCCAGTTGGGGCCAGCCATAAACGCGGCGACAATATAGGTCACGAAGACGCAGCTTACCAGCAGCAGAATCTTCTCGATGCGCTGGAAACTACCCGACATGGTAAGCATCCACACCAGCAGCGCCACCAAAGGCACCGAGATGCTCGCCGGCACGCCAAAGAGAGCAAGGCCGCTGGCGATACCCGCAAACTCCGAAATGGTCACAGCCGTGTTGGCGATCAACAGCGCCGCCATAGCAAGTACACTCTTGCGCACGCCAAAGCGCTCGCGGATGAGCGATGCCAGGCCCTTGCCCGTGACGCAGCCGCAGCGCGCCGCGGTCTCCTGCGTCACGATGAGCAGCACAGTCATGACGGGAAGCATCCAGAGCATCTTGTAGCCATAGTTGGCGCCCGCACTGGAATACGTTGCAATGCCGCCGGCGTCATTGCCCGAAAGCGCCGCCAGCAGACCGGGGCCCATAGCGCCAAAGATGGCCGCGATGGTCAACTTTTGCTTGGTGCCCGACTTTTGCTTGGTATTTTGCACGCGACCACCTAACCAATGACCGACATGGTGAGCAGCACCGCAGCGGCGCAGTACGCTACGCACGAGATCATGACGGCAATAACGTTCATGGCGGTGCCCGACGTGTTGAGGTCATGCTCGTCACGCCAGAACAGCACCATCAGGTAAATCACGGCACTCATGTTGCCAACCAGGCAAATGATGGCAGCGATATTAAAGCACCCGGTAAAGAGTTGCTCCTCAAACATGGGCGCATCGGGGAACGCAGCGGTGCGCACCAGCTGGGCGCACAGGTAGGTCACGAGTGACAGAATCAGGCCCATGCCCGTGCTCTGGAAGAAGAACCCCAGATACGGCTTGGGCTCGTCGTCGTGACCGTCATACTCCAGGAAGTAGTTCTTGACGAACGACACCATGCGCGAGGCCGCCAGCAGCACGAGCGGCATGGCGCACATGGGGAACACCACCAGATGCGCGGAGCCGAGCGCCGTTCCCAGCACGGTCGCCATGATGCACGACGCGATGCCCCATACAACAACCCAGTACTGGCGATGCACGAACCAGCTGAGCACGTTCGTCGAGTCGTCCGACGCGCTATCGCCCGAGCCGACACCGGCGATCTGCAGGTCCTCCTGATGCTCCTCGGCAATAACGTCCATGGCGTCGTCGAAGGTCACGATGCCCAGGATATGACGGTTCTCGTCGCAGACAGGGATGGCAACCAGGTCGTACTTGGTCATCTCGTCCGTCACGTCTTCCTGGTCCTCGTCGGGTGACACGTAGACCAGATCGCGATAGGCGAGCTGGCCCAGCGTGGCGTCGCGGTCGGCCACGATCAGCGTGCGCAGCGAAAGCACGCCCGTCAGCATGCCGCTCGGGTCCTCGGTATAGACGTAATAGACGCTCTCAAAGTCCTCGTCGAGCTTGCGAATCGCCTCGATGGCGTCGCCGACCGTCGCCGTGGCGGGCAGCGAGACAAACTCCGAGGTCATGATGCGGCCGGCGGTGTTGTCCTCGTAGCCCAGCAGATTACGAATCGCCTTCTCCTCCTTGACGCCCATCAGGCGCAGGAGCTTCTCGGCCTTCTCATAATCGAGTTCGTCGATCAGGTCGGCAGCGTCGTCCGGGTCCATCATGGCCAGCATCGACGATGCGTCGGTATCGGACAGGCCCTCGAGCATCTCGGTCATAAGCTCGTCGTCATCGAACTCCGAGATGGCCTCGGCGGCCTGGGCAGTATCGAGCTGCGCAAACACCTGCGCACGCAGGCGCGGGTCGAGCTGCTCGATAATGTCGGCGATGTCGGCAGGGTGCAGCTCGCCGAGCGTCTTGTGCGACACCGAGAGTTGAATGTTCTTGGTCGAGCGGTCGAGCAGGTCCATGTAGGACCAAGCGATGATGTCCTCACTGAGCGGCTTGCCCAGGTGCTTCATAAAGCCTTCGACGATATGCTCGAGCGCGGGGCTGATGGCGCGTAGCAGACCGCGGGCACCGACCTCGGCGCCCAGCAGGCGCAGCTGGTTTTCGCCCGACATGGAAAACTTGATGTCGTTGACGCGCACGACCTTCATGCCCTGCGTGTCGACGATCTGCTTGTTAAGCACGTCGCGGGCGAGCAGGAGTTCGGTCGGCTGCAGGTACGAAAAACGAATTTCGGTGGCCGACGTCTTAAGGTGTACACCCGTCTCGTCGATACGGTCGACCCATTTGCGCCAGCTAATCATAAACGGCGTCTTGCCGGGTCCGCGGAACGCGAGCGACGTCACGTGTGGAAAAACTTCGCCGGTAGCAATGCCAAAATCGTTCACAACGCCGAGCTTTTCGCCATCGACGTCCAAGACCGGCAGTTTGAGCATCTCACTCAGATAATTCAATGGTGCTCCCCATCATAATTCCTCCAGACGCGGCCGCGCGTGCGGCGTCCGGGGGCTTCTGGATATGTATACGCATGCGCGGGCGGCACGCCGCTCGACGCTTACACCCCGTGCATGCGCAAAAAGCACCTGCATGGGGTCATCGACTGTATGGTCGAGGTTTGGATTTCACCTGTAACCTTTCTCTTGACCCTCATTAACCGCAGTAACTATAGCATCAGCATCGCCCTGCGGCATCGAATTTATGCGCTGCACATTGCAGGCATACCAAACACTGACGCATCCGTGACATAGTCATTGGGTGTTCCTATAGTTTTGTCAACCGTCGGGGCTACTCCCGGTAGGGCACCCG
>CALINZ010000108.1 GCA_938045085.1 uncultured Collinsella sp.
ACAAAGCCCCAGATGGCGGCTGCGATTGGGCCAAGTCCGAGCAGAATCCAGCCGACAAGCGTCAGCAGCAGCTGGGCCACGGCCTTGCCGGTGTTGCCGAGATAGAAGTTGTGCACACCAAGTCCGCCGAGGAAGATGCCCAACAGGCCGGCAGCCAGCTTGGACTTGGACGATTGCCCCACCGGGGCGGCGGCATACGGAGCGGCGGTGTATTGCGGCTGCGCGTAGGCGTTCGGCTGCTGGTAAGCCTGTCCATAGCCGGGCTGCTGGCCGTAGCCCGCTGCGGGCTGTGCGGGCTGGCCGTACTGCGGCTGGCCGTACTGAGGCTGAGCGTATGCGCCGGCGGGCTGGCCGTATTGCGGTTGCTGCTGGCCGTAGCTTCCGGCGGCGGGTTGAGCGTATGCGGCGGGCTGTGGGGCGCCATAGCCCTGCGGCTGCTGTGCGGCATCTTGGCCGTAAGACGGTTGTGCCGGCTGTGCGGGCTGTGCCGGCTGCGGAACACTGTCCGAACCGTACGGTTGTTGTTGATTATCAGTCATGCGGGTCAGTCCCCTCTCAATCGGGAACGGCAATACCTTCTTACCGTTTCTGCACAACATCATCTCATGTTTTGCCCAATAGTAAAACCTGCCGCGCTACGATTGGGCCATGAGAAGTTTCCTGACCAGCTGGTTGATTATGACTATCGCCGCCGCCGTCATGGTCGCGCTCGTCACCGCCTATGGTCCGGACGCCTTCGGCCCCGACAAGAGCTTCGTTGCCGCGCAGGCAAGCGTGGTCGCCACCATGGTCTCGGGCATCCCGAGCGTGCCGTGGTTCGCAGGCGGCTTTATCGCCGGCATCGTCATGTACTGGCTCGGGATTCCGGCCATGATGATCGGTCTGGGCGTGTATCTGCCGTTCTACATGTCTCTCACGGCCTTCTTGGGCTCCTGCGTCAAGCTCGCCTACGACAAGTGGGCCGCACACCGCGACGCCGAGGCCGGTCTTTCGGACGAGGAGAAGGCCGCCAAGGATGCCGCCTTCCAGGAGCAGGGCCTGGTTGTCGCCAGCGGCCTGCTGGGCGGCGAGTCCGTCGTCGGCGTTATCCTGGCGTTTGTCTCTGTTGGCCTGAGCCTACTGGGGTAGGCCGAACAACAACGCACCAGCGCAGAGCGCGGGGTCGGAGACCATCCGGCCCCGCGCTCTTTCTGTATCTGTCGAAACCCTCGGCAGTACTCGTATGTGGCGTGTCTTCCTTTGCCTGCTCGCCTAAGTTCCATGTCAAGATGACCGCCCCGCCCGTCACGGTGTAGAGTACATGCTGCGAACGCACCCGCGTTCCTGCGGCAATACGAGGTGGACATGGAACTCGATAAACAACAGCTCAAGCGACTGCGCGAGCGCCATCATCGGCGCCATGGCATCCGTCCTGCCCATAGCGAGGCAGCCGAGCAGGCAAGTCGCTTTTTGAAGCAGGCATTCAACATTCGCGAGGGACGCGCGCCCTATCACGTGATTCGCAAGCGCTTTGTAAACGGGGCGCGGCTGACCGGCTCTCACCTGTGCATTCTCATCATCGCCATGCTCATCGCGAGCATCGGACTCGATATCGATTCGGACATCGCCATTGTGGGCGCCATGCTCATCTGTCCGCTCATGGGCTCGGTTCTTGCCATGGCATACGGCGTTGCCACGCTCGACCGCGAGATTACCGTCGAGGCCGTCGCCGGCCTCGCACTGCAGATGGTCTTTTGCCTGGTCACGTCCACGTTGTACTTTAAGCTCTCGCCCCTTGGCGCCACCACGGCAGCCATCATCGACAACTCGACGCCCACCGTGTGGGACCTTGCCGTCGCGCTCGCGGGCGGCTTTGCGGGCGGGCTGGGCAACTCGCGCGACCAGGAACCCGCCACGCTCATTGCCGGTGTAGCCGTGGCAACCGCGCTGATGCCGCCCCTGTGCGCGGCGGGCTATGGCATCGCCATCGCAAGTGGGTCGCTGTTTCTCTCGGCGCTTTATGAGTTTGGCATCAACGTGGTCTTTATCGCGCTGGCCGCCGAAGCCGTGCTGCTTCTATTGCGCGTGCCGCTCAAGCGCGACCTCAACGGCGACGGCATTGTGACTGCCGAGGAAGATGCCGAGGTCGACGAGCTATCACGCAAGGTGCGCCGCCGCATCATTGTGGGCACGGTAGTCTTTGCCATCCCCTGCATCGTTATGACGGCGGGGTCTATTGGCTCGGCGCAGTCCGGCGTGCAGGACGGCTACGGCGTCACCGAAACCACGCGCGAGCTTGCGGCGGTGCTGCCAGGCTTTAAGGATTACACCGTCGCCGTCGAGACCTCGGCCACCGAAGGCGATGAGGAAGGCATCGTCGAGCGCGAGATTGTCGCCCATGTGACAACGAGCGAGGCGATTGGGGCACACGACCGCCGTATCGCCCGCAAGCTCATCGACCTCAATGTGCCCGAGCTCGATCGCGTGGAGTTCGATGTGAAGTGATACCGGCGCGGGATGAATGCGCGTACGGACGCAAGTTACGACGAGACGCAGACGCGATACGGACACGAGCAAACAGCGGAGTGCAGTTCACCCGCGCCCCGCTCGCTGTTTTATTGCCGTGAATCAGACGTCCGCATCGACATCGCCAGATTCCACTGTAAACGCCGGATCGGTGCTCACCAGATAAAATCGGGTCACCTTAGTATTTCTAATTAGGTAAATCTGCCCCTGATTGCGTCGGCGCGATATATACGCAATGTGAATCGTGCCGAATTCTTCGCCGTTTTCCTTCTTTAATATCAGGATGTTGGGGTCATCCGTACGCTTAAACTGCCCGTCTGTGCAGATTCCGTCTTGATCGACCAGCTGCCATCGACAGTTGTCCTCCTCAAGAAAAGCCAGGGTTTCCCGACTCGTTTTGTCATCCCGATAGTAACCATCAATGGCAAACCCTTCGGAAGCGCATTCCTGCATATAGGACGTTTCTCGGCTTATAGCAAACAGCCCTGTAGCGCCCAGGAGCACAGCCAGGCAGACCACTGCAAGGGTTATCGAGATAGCGCGGCGGCTCATGTTAGCCAGACCAATACTTGTTGAACGGAGTGCAAAACATACTTGGTACCTCCGATATCAAAGCAAACGTCACCCGCAGCCCGCCGGCAACTATGTGTTTCTAACATTAAACCATATGGCTACGACTCGTTGGAGATAGGTTCCATAAACGGACAGTGATATACGGCGAAAGGCCACACTTATCCATTAACCCAGAGTTATGGAGGCCGTTTTTCATATTGAGGGACCGCGGTTTTCGGAAGTGCGATGAAAAACTGAGCCCCGCCGACCAGACCGACTTTTTTAGCAACAAAACCGCAGGTCACAAGGATGCAAAAGAGCAGTGTACTCGGAGATTCGGAGTTTTTCCCCGCACTTCCGAAATCCGAGTCCGCGAAAAGTGCCGGCAAGGCCAATTACGCAACATGTATCCAGTAAAAACGGGTGGCAGCCGGTATGGCTGCCACCCGTTTTTCTCATATCAGCCTAAAGCAGGCATGTTACTTCTTAATGCCGCCCCCAGACGCTCGGCGACCGATGCCACGGCATCCTCGCTAACCGAATCGCAGGCAGGCGAAGGGCTGCGTGCAGATGATGTTGGGCGCACCGTGATCGATTAGGTCGAGCATCTCGGCCGTGAGCAGCCAGCCCTCGCCCATGTTATTGCATACCGAAAGCACCGTGCGGGCTTTATCTGCCATGGTGCCAACACCTGAAGATTTTGAAGATTTTGTCCGTAACTCAAAGAGCTAGGATGTTGATAAAATCCAGAGACATCATGGCTAAAAGAGACGGACACACTGTCCCTGTTTTTCGCACGAGCAGCGCAAAAATAAGGCCCAGACAAAGATAGCCCCCCATCATTGCAATGATGTAATTTGTGGGTGCCCCGATTAAACACTGTTGAGTCACGAGAAGCAATGACCATAGCATCGACTGTATAAATGCCCTTATGCAAAACGGCCGAACTATTCCGACGATTGTGTATTCAAATAAAAATACGTACCTAAATAACAGCTCATGCAAAACTGAAACCGAACAGACCAATACCCATCTGGATATTGATTTTCCACCTATATCGAGCATAGAGGCCATAATAATAAATACGATGAAAATGAACTGCCATCCCAAAAGAATCCCACGCCGTTTGGACTTATCACAAGAAACAGCGCCCCGAGTTGCAAAAAGATAGACTACCAACGCACAAAAGAGCGCCCCTGTAGAGCACAGCCAAGCGGGAGATCCTTTTGCAATAACCCAAATAGCCCACGGCACGCTAGCAACCATCGTGCCCAGTAGATAACGTGCCCCCAGGCGCATTATTTCAGTCGCTTTTCCCAAGCTCTACCACCTCATCACTAGCATCTATTAGGTCCATATCGTGTGTAATTGCAATGACAATCTTGTGCTTTCGCATTTCCTTCATAGCTTTTATCAGAGCTTCTTTATGAGCAATATCGAGTGATGCTGTTGGCTCATCGAATAAATAGACGTCTGCCTTCTTTTCTAAGACCCGCCTAATTTCCAGTTGTTCCAGTTCCCCGGGAGACATTCCTCCGCACCTCTTCCTTTCGATAGAAGGAAAGTTTCTATCGCAAAGAATATCCTTTACTGATATCGGAGTTTGTTCAGCAAACGAAACTAGCTTCTGCCTAAGGAACTCACAGTTAATTTCTTCTTGGGCCTTACCGTTGTAGGAAATAGTTCCAACGTAATCCGAATTGAAACAACCCATCAATAAGTACGCAAGGGTCGTTTTGCCCGAGCCATTAATCCCTACAAGAGCATAGAGCTTTCCTTTTTCAAACCTGACATTCAAGTTGCTGTAGAGACACTTTCCATTTAATGTAAAGCCGAAATTATGCAGTTCGATGTAATCGATCTCCAAGAGCTCCTCTCCAGCAGCAGCCGAAGGCAATTTAGAGGCATTTAGACGGGATATCGACGAGAAGCAGTCTTGTGCGCTGCTACCTATACCGTAGATTGACCTCACGGCAGATAGCATTAAAGCCATGTAGCTCGAAACAGCAACAAGTTGGCCTACACTCATGCTTCCATGCATTACATAAAAAGCCGAAATCAAAAGAATGGTCACCTGGGACGCAGCCGCAGCAAAGGAATCAGTTGCCTGAAATTTCGAAACGACACTTTGATAGGCGACTCCGGCGTGCAGCAAAGACGAAAAATAGCTATCTATGGATTTCAATGCTCTTTCGAACAGCGCATTAACATACAAAAATCTCTGATGCGCAAGTAGGGACTCCACTTTTCCGAAATACAGAGACTGTTCTTCCTTAAAGGTCAGACCTGAAACAAAAAGCGGTTTTTTAAATGAAGCATATGCAATTGCATACAAGATGCAAAATGTCACGGAAACCCAAAAGAGCGCTGTGGAACATCCATAGAGAAAAAATAGACTGATACCTAGCTGGACAATCGCAAGGAGTACCGTCTGGAGCATCGACAATCCGAAGGACGCCACAGCATTGGCATCTGAACAAATCTGTTGAGTTTTTTCAGCAGACTCCTGCTCAAAAAACAACTCAAAAGGCATCCGCACGAGCTCATCGATTTTCCTTCGAGCAATCGAGAATGCAGCCACGGTCGTTATCCGCATTGAAAGAAGGGTGCTTAAATAGCTGACAACAATATCGATTAATGCCGCGAAACCAATTAACGCACTGTCAATCATAATAGCACCATAAGGAGCTTTTTTAGATATATTATCAACCAGAGCGCTCGTGAGCAGCGGGGATACAGAGGCCATCATTCCAGATATTATTAAGCACAACGTAAAGGCTATAACCAGAAGCAATTGGGAAGAAAACCCAAGTCTGAAATATGGCAGATAGTCGAAGATCGCCGTTGAATCCGCATCACTTCTTATGTTTGAGATCATAGGCCGCCCTCATTACTTTTATACAGTTCTTTCTTGCGGATACACAGCTTGTCTTATTTTCATACAGCCTGGTGAAGGGACAGCCACCCATGCACATAGGAAGAAGTGAGCAGTTAAGGCATTCTGAATCTGAACAAAAGTCGTAAGCATTCCATATGGAAACTTCGGATGCGCTACTCGTTACATTTTCAAAGATGCTCCCATAGCTTCTGTCGGAATATCCTATTTCATTCCAGCATTTATATAAGGAACCGTCTGGTCCAATAACTTCTGAATATTTATTGACGGCTCCGCATATGGTCGGATTAAAGCCTGGAAGAAATGGATCCATGTACCCTGTCATTTTGTAGCGAGACAGACAGGATGCTTCAATCGAAGCAAATTCATCCTCTGAATAGCATGGAGAGTTAGCGCACGTCCCATTTATATCATCTACTGCCGCTAAATATAGTTTTACTTTATTACGAAGACCTTTACGATCAAGCGAATCAACCAAACGATCAATCTGATCACCGTTCGACGGATCAACATTGACTCTTAAGATGACATCAAAGTACGCACTAGCCCTTTTTACGTTATCAATAATACGGTTGAACGTATCGCCGCCAGAAGGAAGACATCTTCTTCGATTGTGTATCTCAGGATCGCGTCGAAAATGTTGGTGTAAGGGTGACGCCCTAGCGCCCGTTTAACGAAG
>CALINZ010000109.1 GCA_938045085.1 uncultured Collinsella sp.
TGGTGTTCTCGGTCGTACCGGCAGTCTCGTTGCTCACCGTGGCCTTCTCGGCGGTGCTGGCGTTGATGCCGGCCTGCAGCGCGGCGTTGGCCTCGGCCTCTGCGGCAAGCTCGGCCTGCAGCTGCGAATCCAGGGAGTTTACGACGTTCTGGGCTTCAGCCTGCTGGGCGTTAAGCTCGTCGACCTTTTTCTGCGTAGCGGCGACGTTCTTTTCCTGCTCGGCCTGCTTATCGGTGAGCTGCTGCTTAAGCTCCTTGACCTCTTGAATGGTCTGAGCTTGCTTATCGGAAACTTTGCCGTAGTAGAACAGACGGTTGAGCATATCGCTCAGGTCGTCGACCCCCGTCAGAACCTGAAGCAGGCTCAGACCGCCGGTTTTGTACTCGCCGGCGACATAGGTCGAGAGCTTAGCCTGACCATCGGCGACCTCCTGCTGCTTTTGCGTGATCTCGCCAGCAGTCTGATCGAGCGCCTGCGTCTGCGTGGCGAGCTCATCGTAAATCTGCTGGGTTTGGGTACCGATCTGCTCGAGCTTCGTACGAGCAGCGGCAAGGTCGGATGCGGTATCGGCGTAGGCAGGAGCCGCGAGGCCCAGGCCCAAAACACAAGCGAGGGTTGCCGTAGCAGCGCAGCGTGCCATGTTTTTATGCGTGTTTGCTGTGCGCATGGAGCTTCCTTTCCGGTATCTAAGGGTAGCGGCTAGTCCACCGTTACCAGGCTAAAGAGCTCGACATCCTCGTTGGAGGGCGTGAGCTTCTCGCGCGGGTTGAGAAACGCAAGCTCAAGGATACAACCGTAGCCCACAAGCTTTGCGCCCATATCGCGCACCAGTTTACCTGTTGCCTCGACGGTTCCGCCCGTCGCGACCAAGTCATCCAGAATCAACACGGTATCTTTAGAGGTAATGGCATCGGCATGGATCTCGATAGAGTCGGTGCCATATTCGAGCTCGTAGCTCTGGCTCACCGTCTTGCGCGGCAGCTTGCCCGGCTTGCGCGCGGGCACAAAGCCGGCGCGCAGGGCGACAGCCACGGGCACGCCGACCATAAAGCCGCGAGCCTCGGGACCCACGACCTTGGTGATACCCATGCCGGCAAAATGCTCGGCCAGGGCATCTACCATGGCCTTTAGCGCCTCGGGATTACCAAAGAGCGGCGTGATGTCCTTAAAGACGACTCCGGGCTCGGGATAGTCGGGGATATCGACGATATGAGATTCGAAGTCGTACATGGCATGACCTTTCATGGGAAGCTGGTTTGTAGCAGCGTCTATTTGTCCGCGCTGGCGGTGCCGACGTGCGAGGGGGCGACAACCTTAAGCGGCTGCACGAGAGATTCCTCGCGCACGGGGACCGCGGAGGTAGATGTCTCTTCGCTTTTGGCCTTCGTGGATTCAGAGCGTGCGATCTCCTCGTCGAGGGCATCGATATCGGCGTCATCGACCACGGCGTTGAGCGACTCAAATACGCGGTTCTTGAGCAGTGCGGTATGCACGCCCTCGGTAAGGTCATGCAGCTTCTTAAACGCACGCTCGAGCTTGGCGTCGCGCTCGTCGTCGGAAGTGTCCATGCCGAGCATGCTCACGAGTACCTGCTCAAACATCGAGGACTCGCGGTTTGCCGACGATACGTACTGGCGCAGGTTGCGCGGCTCGATATGGAAGCGCGAAAGCTCGGAGCAGTAACGGATGATCGGGAAATCGCGGCCATCGACAAGCTCGCGGTTTTGCGGGCTCTTGATGATGCGAATGAGGTCGTTTTCGGCCAGTGAGCGGATAAACGAGATCTCAACACCGAGCATATCGGGGATGGTCTCGATGGGATGCAGCTTTTGCTTGGTCTCCTTGGGCTCCGTCTTGAGCGGAACATCGGACAGCAGGCCCACCTCGTAGGCGAGCGTAGAAAGATCCGTGGCGTTTTCCAAGCGCTGCTTGATTACGTTGAGCGGCATATAGCGAGTCTTCTGCAGG
>CALINZ010000110.1 GCA_938045085.1 uncultured Collinsella sp.
GGCAAGACCAAGGCCGGCAGCGGCGACAGCAGAAAGTGAGACGAATCCGCGGCGAGAAACCAAATCGAACATATTCAACCCTTTCGGATCTTGTGCCCGGGTACCCCACCGCGGGCTTTAATCTGCAATCAGATTATACTTCTGCGCGAATAATGATTATGA
This sequence comes from uncultured Collinsella sp., assembly GCA_938045085.1. Taxonomy (GTDB): domain Bacteria; phylum Actinomycetota; class Coriobacteriia; order Coriobacteriales; family Coriobacteriaceae; genus Collinsella. The sequence goes on from CALINZ010000110.1 coordinate 163, forward strand.
GAAATTATTCTCTCCAGAGAATATAGTTTCAAGTTACCGTGCACCTCGGTGTCGCTTCGGCGGAAAACAAAAGCGGAGCGACCGATAAGGTCGCCCCGCCGCAGGTAAACCGCTTAGTTGGTATGTCCGCCGCCCGCTGTCATCTGAGCCGCATGCTCCAGCTGGTCCGCTATGGCCTCCCAGCTTTCGCGGGCGGCCTTCGTAGAACCGGGAAAGTTTACGACAAGTGTATGACCTCGTTGCATGCAAATAGCACGCGAGAGCATGGCGCGGCGCGTCTTGGTCATCGAATACGCGCGGATTGCCTCTGCAATACCCGGCACATCGCGGTCGCAGACGGAACGCGTCGCCTCGGGCGTTACATCGCGCATCGAAAGCCCCGTGCCGCCGCAGGTGAGCACGACATTGGCGTGGCACTCATCGGCGGCTTCCACAATGGCATCACCGATCTCGCTGACGTCGTCGCGCACGACCACATGTGAGGCGACCGTCCAGCCCTGTGCCTCGATAAGTTCCTCGAGTGCGGCTCCAGCCTCGTCCTGGGCAAGATCGCGCGTATCCGAGCACGTCACAATCGAAATCTTCAGCTCCATAGCATTCCTCCTACAACACGGCGCCCTCGGGCAGGTCGACACGCACGACATCCACGACGTCGCCCGCCTTGAACTCGCACGGTCCTTCGTCAATACGCAGTAGACAGTTGGCCCGCTGCATCGTGCCGAGCAGCGCCGAATTCTGTGTCTTAGCCTCGGTCACCAACAGCTCACCGGTCTCGGAGTCGCGCAAAACCGTGGCGCGATCGAAGAAGCGGCGATGCTGTCGCTTTTTCACGCCGTGTGTGAGCGTCGCCTGCTGCACGGGACGCGCAACCTCGGCAAAACCGCGCATCTTGCGAATCGCCGGACGGGCAAGCATCTCAAAGCCCACATACGCCGCGGCCGGATTGCCCGAAAGCCCCAGGTAGGGCTTACCCCCGAGCAAGCCAAACGTGATGGCCTTACCCGGACGCATCGAGATGCGATCGAACAGTACCTCGCCCTCGCGCCGGACGAGCGCCGTCACGAAATCGTAATCGCCCGCCGAGGCGCCACCGCTCGTAATGACAAAGTCTCACTCCTGCACGGCACGATGCACGAGCTCGGCGATCGCTTG
>CALINZ010000111.1 GCA_938045085.1 uncultured Collinsella sp.
GGTAGCCAGCATTACCGCTATAACCGTGCCCATGGATACAAGGCCGCCTGCATAAAAGTTGGCGCACACCACGGAAAAGCCGCACTGCGGCACCATGCCCAGCAACGAGCCAACCACGGGGCCCGCGGCACCGGCGCGCTTGATGGCGCCGTTAACGCGGTCGCCCGCAACGTGCTCCAGGGTCTCGAGGGCCAGATACGTCACCAACAAAAACGGCACCAGCGACAGCGTGTCCCTGCCAGCGTCGAGCAAAATATCAATCAGCAAATCCATGAAGGATGGAACCTTTCGTGTCTTTCGGCAGCATTGTAAAAGTCCTAGCGGTCAACTAGGGTATTGTAGTTGACCTAGACGTGGTGCCAATAGTTGCCCATGGTAAACTATCATCTCGCCATAACTCAATGCCACCGAACCGCGCGACGCGGCCCGTCCAAGGAGCAGTCTATGAACGTTTCGCAAGCACTCGAATACGAGCGCCAGCCGTTTATCCCCATGTTTATCTATGGCGATCACGGCGCCATGGAGTCCGAGCGCCAGAAGGGCGAAGAGGCCCTTAAGGTGCTCGAGACCGAGTACTTTACCGCCGAGGGCGACCCCGGCTTCGACTTTGCCACCGTGCGCGACCTGGCCGACCGCAACCGCGACCTGTGCGACCAGATTGGCGAGGCACGCCTGCGCAACGTGACGCCCGCGACGCTTTCGCGCGGCCTGTCCGATGCCGACACCTGCGCCGCCATCGGCAAGATGCAAAAGCGCACCGCCGCGTCCGTCATGCGCGAAATCCGCGGCGACCGCGACGCGCTCGGCGTCGCCTACGCGCGCAAGCCCATCCAAGGCACCGTGCTCGGCATCGACATCGAGACCACCGGCCGTGCACCCGAGCGCGGCTACATCATCAACGTGGGCTGGGAGATCATGGAGCTCACCAGCGACGCCGTCCCGCACGACGCCGAGGCACACTACTGCGGCCTGCCCGATATCTACCGCGGCGAGGATGTGCCGCTGTCGAATATCCACCACATCACCTGGGACGACATCGACGGCAAAACGCCCTTCCGCGAGAACAAAGAGCTGCAAAAGCAGCTGCTCAAGCTTATGAAGAAGTACCCGTACATGGCGCATAACGCCGCGTTCGAGGACAGTTGGTTCATAATTCATCTGGACGGTTACGCCGAGGCACGCCGCGCCGGCAAGATTATCGTCATCGACTCGCGCCAGATCTGCCGTAGTCTGGATGCCGACGTCCGCTCGCTCCCCCGCGAGTCCGCCCCCGCAGCGCTCGAGAACTGGGCCCGCCGCCGCGGCACCCTCGCCGCCGACGCCAACGAGCAGCATCTGGGCCTGGACGACACCGACCTCATGCTCCGCACCGTCCAAGCCGAGTTCAACCTCAAGAACCTGTTTGCCAAGTAGAAACGTCTACGACAAACTCCGGCGTAGATCACGGGCGGCCTCGCAGCGGGAAACCCCGCAGCGGGGCCGCCCTACGTTCCACAAATAAACCTGCCATCACAAATTCTGAACACTCATTGCGAACGATTTCGGCCAATTCCCGACACGTAATTCGTTGTCGGATGGTGATGCATCACTATCAAATGTGCAGCAATTGAGTATTTCTATGCTATAGCCGAGCTGCGAAAACGTTTATTTAGGGCATACCAACTCATAATTGCGTCAAGCTTTTGGACAGCATTTGGTTAGACCTCTAAAACGGCTTTTCCACTCAGCGCCGTCAACACGGCATTAGCTGACACGATATATACCATGAGTATCGTATTGTCACATACCACTGCAAAAGCGGTCTACCAGGCCGCGCATTCGGTGTCTGCGAAAGGCATCAAGTCCTGTAACCCTACCGCGATTTACGGATCATGTCCCACCGGAACGCTCCTTGACGCAGCCGCAGAATGGCTCACCAAACATGATGTTTCCCTCGACGCAAATGATTCCCTCGAGGTGATGGTGTTTGATCGCAGGAATGCGCGCTATGCAATGAACTGTCAATGCCACGTTTCGTCAAAACGATTCTCGAACTCACGCTTTATAGAGCTCAAAGATGGCATCTTCATTGTTAGCGTTGAGCTTTGCGCACTTCAGGCCGCCACCTATCTCCCTTTTCGCGAACTGGTGGAGTACTACTTTGAATTGTGCAGCGCTTACTCCCTTGGAACCGACTCTTCCACCTCCTATACCGAGCGTTTCGCGCTCACCTCGACCGAGAGGTTAAAGCAGTTCTTTAATTCCATTACCAGATGCGACGGTCTGGCCCTTGCCCGAAAGGCGATCCAATGTGTGCGCGACGGATGCCGGTCTCCCATGGAAACGGCATTTGTCATGATGCTAACGCTGCCCAAAAGCGAAGGAGGGCTTGGTATTAAGGGAATTGAGACCGATTACGAGGTGCAGGTCACCACTGCCGCAAAGAATCTCACGAGACGCAAAAAGTTCTTTATGGATGCGTATCTAAAGAAATCTCGCACAGACATTGAATACAACGGTTTTTATCATGACGCGGAAGAAGACCGCGCCATCGATGAGGAGCGCAAGAATGCACTTGCGTCCATGGGGTACGGAATCATCACCGTCAGCCGTTATTCCTTTATGCATGCCAGCTCTTTTGTTAGGGTCATGGAAGCAATCCAGCGGAAAGAGGGCGTACGCCCCTCGCGTCTGCCAAAAGACTTTCAAATCATGCAAGAGGACCTGAGACAGTTTGTGCTCAGAAGGTTTATAGAAGAGAAAAAGCGAATTCAGAAGCAGCTTCGCCAGGATTCCGAAGAGCGTCAACGAATCGACCTCGAAAAAGCAACGCTCGAAGGCATCACGCTGGATGACCCGACAATTAATGAAGTTCCGGCAATCGATGACATGCAGACTGTCGAATCCGACAGCCCATCATTTGCCCAAACAAGCAGCCTCGCGCCCGAGGGCAGGGTCTTCGGGGCCGGAGACTAGGCCGGCTAACAAGGTGGGTACCCTAGCGACGTGCAAAATTGCGAGTATTCAGCAGGGTCGGGTGTCTATCACCCTCGAGTGGATCCAAATGTGAAGCGAAATCACTCTTGCGTGAGAGCGTTAGGCAACATTTGAGGAAGAACTCATCGGATTAACACCCTAAGATAACTCTTGAACTGCATTATATGACCTGCAATAAATTAGCGGACCCCCTATAGTTGCAGAATACTCCATTTTTTGCACGGCACGAGGGTACCCACCTTGGCATCGACTATCAAAAAACGCTCAGTCCGGGATCTCGTCCACTATTCCCCATCATTTTGTACAACGAATTACCTGAACGTCATTGACATATGAACATGCACTCATATAATCGAAAGTAAATTATATGAGCGCATGTTCATATGAAAGGATATTGCAATGAGCATCCGCGTTGATGAAACGAAACTCGACATCGAGGCCACCGAACCCGCGATCCCGACCACCTGCTCGCCCGAGGACCTTCCCGACGAGGAGCTTCTCTACGACCTCGCCGACCTGTTCAAGGTCTTCAGCGACACCACGCGCATCAAGATCCTCTATGCCCTCATGGGCCGCGAGCTCTGCGTGGCAGACATCGCCGAAGCGACCGAAACCTCGCAGTCCGCGGTGTCGCACCAGCTGCGCACACTCAAGCAGTCGCACCTGGTTAAATTCCGGCGCGACGGGCGCAATATCCTCTACTCGCTCGCCGACGACCACGTCTACACCATGCTCAACCAAGGCATGAGCCACATCTGCGAATAGCGACCAACCACGGTACCAGCGCGGCCTGCACCCAAGCCGCAAAAACGGGAAAGGAACCCACCATGAAAAAGCAGTACAAGCTCGATGAGATCGATTGCGCCAACTGTGCGCGCGAGCTTCAGGACGAGCTGGCCAAGCTCGAGGGCGTCAAATCCGTGTCCGTCAACTTTATGACCCAGAAGCTGACGCTCGAGGCCGATGATGCTGAGTTCGACGAGGTGCTCAACCGCGTTGTTGAGTTTACGGCCGACGCCGAGCCGGACTGCGAGATCATTCTCTAGCCCAGGTTTACGCCAACCTGCAAGGCCGCGCTTGCCGCGGCCTTTGCTCGCGAAATTATATGAGCGAGTGTTCATTCATTCAAATGGGAGGATACGAGTCATGGCCACCGCCGACCCCAAAAAGAAAAAGAAGAAGCGCAAGAAAAAAGAATCACTCGAGCATAAGCGCAACCGCATCCTGGTAGCGCTGGGCATTTTTGCCGTGGTGTACGCCCTCGATGAGCTCGGCACCCTCACTGCCGCATTCGGCACCCCGGGCGACATCTACGCCAGCTTTGTGCTGTTCCTCGTGCCGTTTTTGATTGCCGGCTACGACGTACTGCAAGGCATTCAATAACATCCGCCGCGGCAAGGCCTTCGACGAGAGCTTCCTCATGGCCGTCGCGACCATCGGCGCGTTTGCCATGGTGCTCTTCCCCGATACCGACCCGCACATGGCCGAAGGCGCCGCCGTCATGCTGTTCTACCAGGTCGGCGAGCTGTTTCAGGCGTACGCCGTGGGCAAGAGCCGCAAGTCGATCAGTGCCATGATGGACATCGCGCCCGACTACGCTAACGTCGAGCAGCCCGACGGCACACTCGAGCAGGTCTTCCCCGATGACATCGCCGTCGGCACCGTGATCGTGGTCCAGCCCGGTGAGCGCGTGCCTATCGACGGCGTCATCGTCGAGGGCGAAACCCAGCTC
>CALINZ010000112.1 GCA_938045085.1 uncultured Collinsella sp.
TGAGTCTTCTGTCGTTTGAGTGCACCTGCATCGAAGATGGTCACTGCTTTAACGAGGTTGTCAGCCTGCCCACAACGGGAGTCAATACCCATCGTATTTGGATGATGGAGAGCTTCCTCAAGGAAATCGAGACCTATGGTCGTCGCTTCACGGTACACGAGTATCACGAGATGCTCAGGACCGTTGAGAGCTCAAAGCCCGATTACTCTCCCTGGCAACAGGGCCTTGCGGCAGCCTGTGCTTGCGGCGCCTTCGTCTTTTTGCTCGGCGGCGGCCCTATCGAGATGACCTGCGCATTCGTAGGCGCGGGTGTCGGCAACTTTGCCCGCTCCCATATTCTCAAGCAAGGCCTTGGTCAGTTCAGCGCGCTGACGATCGGCGTTGCGCTCGCTTGCGTTTCGTATCTGCTGGCATTGCTCGGCCTTGGCCAGGTCATACCGGGGGCAATGTCGCACCAAGAAGGCTATATCGGCGCCATGCTCTTTGTGATTCCCGGCTTTCCGCTCATTACGGCAGGCCTCGACATCGCCAAGCTCGACATGCGAAGCGGTATCGAGCGCCTTTCATATGCCGTATCGATTATTGTGATGGCGACGCTCGTAGGTTGGATGGTTGCCGAGTGTGTTGGCCTGGCGCCGGACGACTTTGCCCCGCTCGGCCTTTCGCCGCTTGCCCTTACGCTCCTGCGCGTGGTGATGAGCTTCGTTGGCGTATTCGGCTTCTCGGTGATGTTCAACAGCCCGGTAAAGATGGCCGCGGCAGCTGGGCTGATCGGCGCCGTGTCCAATACCTTGCGCCTTACGCTCGTCGATGCGCCGACGATGCTTCCCTTTCTGGGCCTGAGCGTAGGCATGCCTCCCGAGGCGGCAGCGTTTATCGGCGCGCTGGTATCGGGGCTGCTCGCGAGCTTGGCCGAAATCAAGCTCACCTATCCACGTATCGCCCTCACGGTGCCATCGATTGTCATTATGGTGCCGGGCCTGTATCTGTATCGCTCGATGTATTACATGTGCACCTTCGACACGGTCAATATGCTCGGCTGGTTTGTGCGTGCAGTGCTCATCGTGGCGTTTTTGCCCGTTGGTCTGGGTGTGGCACGTACACTCACCGACCCTCGCTGGCGCCACACCAGCTAATTGGTGCAAAGAGGACAGGGTACTTTGCACCAAATGAGTTGCGGTGAAATAGAGGCTGAATTGCTGCTTAAAGGGTCAAAACAGTCCGTATTCCACCGCAACTTAGGGGGTCGGGGGATTATTGGTGCCCTGCATCTTCATAAACTCAACGCTTACGAAGCGCATGCGTTTCGTGCTAGGCTGGTTCCACCACATAAGTAGTCGCAGACGCGCGTACCACGGGCGGGCGAGATGAAGTTCCAACAGCTCCATCTTGCCCGCCCGTTTTTGTTGCGTGGCGCCGCGGCACAACACAGAGGGGAATCTGCCCTTTATGCCTATCAACAAACGAGAGAGCCTGCTGTTCACCTTTATCATGTGCTTTTGCATGGTGCTCTGGATGAGCATCTACAACGTTGCCCTGCAGCACGGGGCCATCAACGGCGAGGTTGTTGCCGCTGCGTGGCTCGGCTTCCCCGTTGCCTACATTTTTGCCATGTGCTGCGACTGGTTCGTCGCCAGCCCGCTCGCCAAGGGTTTCGCCTTTAAGTACTTGGTCACGCCGGGCAAGAGCTCGCCACTTGCCATGACGCTCGCCGTCAGCTCCTGCATGGTCGTTCCCATGGTCATCATCATGTCGCTTTACGGCGCGTGCGAGGGTCTGACGCACATGCCCGGCGGCATCCTTGCGAACCTGTATTCCGTGCCCGCGATCTGGATGATCAACATTCCGCATAATTTTGTGATGGCGCTGCCGTGGAACCTTTTGGTAGCCGGTCCGATTTCCCACTTCGTCTTCCGTCGCGCCTTCCCTGTGGGGACGGTTTTCGAGGAGGAGCATGCCGAGCTCTTGGAGCAGGCTATGGCTCCTGAGTGCGAGTAGCTCGCTTAGGGATCTGCTGAGCGCGGGCGACTTGCTTGGTTGGAGCCCTAAGCGTGGATAGCTCTCTCGGCGACATCGCGGGCGTGAGCGGTGCGCATGACCGGAGGGCCCGTGCTGCTCCGTTGCCCGACGTGCTAGCGCGCAGAACAATCTGTTGGTGCATTCGGCGGCTGCTGAAGCGTTTCGGCAGCCGCTTTTTATACGGAGTTTAAATACAACAGTCTGTTGTATTACGTAGAGTGGTATATCTCTAGCAGGAAAAATGCGAGAGACGGAGCATTATGGCGTTGCTAGTAGGACTGGACGTAGGGTCGACGACGACCAAAGTTTACGCGATGCACGAGGATATGACCGAGGCGTGGTGGGGATATCGCCGCCACGGGGCGTGTCAGACAGCGAG
>CALINZ010000113.1 GCA_938045085.1 uncultured Collinsella sp.
GAGCATCTCGTTTCCGACAACGGAAGACGAGGTCCGTGCCATTTTGGAAAAGCTCCATGCCGAGCGTGTCCCGGTAACGGTTCAGGGCGCCCGAACCGGCCTTGCCGCCGGTGCCGTGCCCCACGGCGGGCATATCCTCAATACTTCCCGTATGAATCGCTACTTGGGCCTTCGCCGCGATGAACAAGGCCAATTTCTGCTGCGCGTGGAGCCGGGCGTTGTGCTCTCGGAGCTGAGCAAGAAGGTGCTGCCGACTGCTGGTTGGGACCAGGCATCGCTTGAGGCCTACGAGGAGTTCCAAGAGGCCCCCGAGCAGTTCTTTCCCACCGATCCCACCGAGGCGTCTGCCTGTCTGGGCGGCATGGCGGCATGTAACGCCTCCGGTGCCCGCAGCTACGCCTACGGCCCCATGCGCCCGCATATCACGGGACTCCACGTCGCGCTGGCTGATGGCGATTTGCTTGAGCTTCAGCGCGGCGAGGCTTTTGCCCAGGGCCGCCACCTGTCGCTCGTGACGGCAGTGGGCCGTGCACTCGAGCTTGACCTTCCCGACTACACCATGCCCAAGACCAAAAATGCTTCGGGCTATTTCGTTGCTGACGATATGGATGCCATCGAATTGTTTATCGGTGCGTGTGGCACAATCGGCGTCATCACCGAGCTCGAGATTGCCCTGCAGGCGGCGCCTGCGGTCGTTTGGGGCGTGAGCTGTTTCTTTGACAGCGAAGACAAGGCCGTGTCCTTCACCGATTCCGTGCGTCCCGTCCTGTCCCATGCGGCTGCCATCGAGTACTTCGACGCTGGCGCCCTGGATATTCTACGTCGCCAGCGCGAGCAGTCGACGGCGTTTGCCTCGCTGCCGGCGCTCGACAAAGAGGCCAAGGTCTGTGTCTACGTGGAGCTCGACTGCGACGACGAAGTTCAGGCGACTGAGGAGCTGTATCACTTGGGGTGGGTACTGGAGCTTGCGGGTGGCCGCGACGACGCGACCTGGGTTGCGCGCACCGAGGTCGATCGCGAATGCCAGCGGTTCTTCCGCCATGCGGTGTCCGAGAGCGTCAACATGCTCATCGACGAGCGTCGCCGCACGGATCCCGCCATCACCAAACTGGGCTCGGACATGTCGGTGCCCAATGCACGCTTGGCCGATGTCATCGCCCTTTATCGCCGCACGTTGGCCGAAAGTGGGCTTGAATCTGCCGCCTGGGGGCACATCGGTAACAACCATCTGCATGTGAACATTCTGCCGCGCGATGCGCAGGAATACCGCCGCGGCGGAGAACTCTTTGCCCGGTGGGCTTCCGAGGTCACGGTCATGGGCGGCGCCGTCTCCGCCGAACACGGTGTCGGCAAGATCAAGGCGGGCTTCTTGGAGACGATGTACGGTCACGAGGCCATGGTCGAGTCGGCGCGGCTCAAGCTCCAGCTCGATCCCGACGGGCAGCTGGGTCGCGGCAACCTGTTTTCGGAGAAGCTCTTGGATGGGCTCGTCCAGAAAGGGGGCGCGTGAAGATGAGCGATTTCCATATGGTGGTGTGCGTCAAGGCCGTGCCGGGCAGCACCGAGGTCAAGATGGACCCCAAGACCAATACCATCGTGCGCGATGGCAAGCAGGCGGTCATTAATCCCTTTGATGCGAGCGCTTTGGAATGCGCGCTGGCGCTGAAGGACGACTTTATCGGCTTTGGCATGGACGTGCGCGTAACGGTGGTGTCGATGGGCATCCCCGCGACCGAGTCGCTGCTGCGCGACTGCATCGCTCGAGGTGCCGACGACGCGCTGCTGCTGACCGATCGCGCCTTTGCAGGTGCCGATACCCTGGCGACCACCTATGCCCTCAAGTGCGGCATCGAGGCGCTCGACGAGGACTTCGACCTGCTCATCTGCGGCAAGATGGCGGTGGATGGCGATACGGCCCAGATTGGTCCCGAGCTTGCCGGTGCCTTTGATATTCCCTGCGTGACCGACGTGAGCTGCGTGCAGAGCGCGGGCTTTACGACCTGTGGCTCGCTGGCGCTCGTTCACGGATGCGATGCCGGCGAGGAGACGGTGTACCTTGAGATGCCGTGCGCGATGACGACTGCCAAGGAGATTGGCCAGTTGCGTATGCCGAGTATTGCCGGTATTCACGCGGCGGAGGAGGCGGACGTGCGCGTGGTCAGTGCCGCCGACGTGAACGCCGACCCCGCGCGTTGCGGTCTTGCCGGGTCGCCGACACAGGTCGTGCGCTCGTTTGTGCCCGACCGTGACCAAACGTGCGAGGCCGTTGAGGGGACGGCGTCCGAGCAGGCGGCAAAGCTTGCCAAGATTATCGAGGGGATGGCATAGATGAGCGGACTGATTATCGATAGCGAAGCCTGTATCGGCTGCGGTCGCTGCGTTCGCGCCTGTGCCTCGGGCGGCATCGTAGTGGAAGGCGAGCGACCCAACCGATGCGCCCGCGTAACTGACGGCTGCATCCTATGCGGTGGGTGCGTCGACGCCTGCCCCGTCAATGCTATCTCGATCGAGCGTGACGAGGCCGCTGGTGCGGTGGGCCTTGATGCATATCGAGACATTTGGGTCTTCGTGCAGACTGACGAGCACGATGCCGTGGCTCCCGTGGCCTACGAGCTCATGGGCAAGGGGCGCGAGCTTGCCGATGCTCGCGGCTGCCGTCTGGTGGCACTGGTCGGCATGAGCCCCGAGGGCTCGCTTGGGGACCTGGAGCATCTGGTTTGCGCGGGCGCCGACGAAGTCCTGGTCTGTCGCGACGAGCGCCTGCGCCAAAACGATGCGGAGGTCTACGCCCGCTTGATCTGCGATTTGGCAGCCGAACGCAAACCCGAGGCCATCCTATATGGTGCAACCGCTTTTGGTCGCGAACTGGCACCCGGCGTTGCCGTGCGTTCGCAGACGGGTCTTACGGCCGACTGCACCGTGCTTTCGATGGATGCGGAGTCGGGCCTACTGCAGCAGACGCGCCCGGCGTTTGGCGGCAACTTGATGGCCACCATTATCTGCCCCAATCATCGTCCCCAGATGGCAACGGTGCGTCCCGGCATCTTTGGAGCGCCCGAGTTTGATTACGGCCGCTCTGGCACGATTACCCAGGTATCGCTGGCGGATGATGTTAAGGCCCGCGTCAAGATCTCGATTCCAGCCGAGGAGTGGGGGCAGCAGGCATCAATTGCCGATGCCGAGCGCCTGGTCGTGGTGGGCCGCGGCATTGGCTCCAAGAAGAATCTGCCTCTGATGCGAAAGCTCGC